>DATDES010000220.1:0-2053 GCA_036522975.1 Burkholderiaceae bacterium
ACTACTTCGGTTTCCTGAGCATCTTCGCCGACCAGCGGATTGGCTTCGAAACGGTCTGCCACAACGGCCTCGTCGAACGGCCGGTGTCCGGCACCTGGGCCAAGATCGGTGCGCCGCGCGAAGACCCGGCGACGGGTGTGGCCTACCTCCACGACCTCGCAGTCGACCGGGCCGCCGTCGCGTCGCCTTCGCTGGCGTAGGACCCGACAGTCGCGTGATGAGGGCCGCGCTCGACAACCCGAAGATCAAGGACATCCGGATGCTGTCGACGGCGCACGCGCAGATCGAGGACGGCCTGCCCTGGATTCCGGGGTTCGCTCCGTAACGAAGAACGGGCACTCGGCCCTGCTCAAGCTGACGCATGGCGGGTTCAGCGTGCTCTTCGGCGGCGACCTCAACGAGCCGGCGGAGCAGTTCTTGCTGCAGCACTACACCGGGTGCAGCAGCTTCCCGAAAGCCGGCACGCCGGATCACGCCCAGATGATCGAGGACGCCAAGCCAACCTTCCGCGCCGAGGTCATGAAGTCCTGCCATCACGGATCAGAAGAGGTCACCGACGCGTTTCTCGCCGCGGTCAACCCCGCCGCGTTCATCATCTCCTCGGGCGACGCCGAGGGCCATGTGCATCCCCGGCCGGATCTGCTGGGCCGCCTCGGCGGCTTCGGCCGGGGCGGTGCGCCCGTCATCCTGTCGACCGAACTGCAGCGCTCGTCGCGGTCGATGGAAGACCCGAAGGTGGTCGACGCGCTGCTGGCCGACATCGACAAACTGGCCGCCGGGGCAACTCAGGGCCAGATCAACAAGCTCAAGGCCGGCGTGCGCAAGCTCGGCCGCAGCAATGTCGAGGTCTATGGCGCGATCTACTTGAAGACCGACGGCAAGCGGCTGATCACCGCCTTCAAGATCGAGAGCGGGTCCGAGCTCGAGAAGTGGTTCTACTTCCGCTACCGCGTGAATCCGAACGGCGAGCTGGTCCGCGAGCAGGACTGACTCACCTCACACGCCCAGGCGCTCGGGCGAAAGGTAGTGCCGGCGGTAGTCCTCGAAGGGCAACGTGTCGGCGGCCTCGATGCCCTGCTGTTCCTGCACCGACTGGCGTGCCAGGCGGCTCAGGCGGGCCTGCGCCTCGGCCGGGAACGGGCGCTGCGTCAAGGCCAGCCGAGTACGTTCCGAGCAGGCGTCGATGAATGCGGTGTAGGAGCCACCGTACTCGCCGCGCATCGCGTTCAGCACGCGCGCCGAAGGCAGGCGCTCCGGCCCGGGCAATGCGGCTGCGGCTGCAGCCAGGGCATCGCGGTGAGCGCTGCCCCCATGCGCAGCGTCGAGCGCGGCCGCAACCGGCGCGCATTCGTCGAGGAGCTGTCCACCCCATTCGGCGATGGTCAACTCGTCACGACCGCGTTCGAGTCGCAGCCCGCCTTCGCGGCCGCGCTCCGCGCTGCGGTTCTGGTTGCGTGCCAAGGCGGCAATCTCCTCGGGCGTGTCTGGGGGGCTTTCGGCCAACAGGCAATGCAGCAGGAAGACGTCGAGGAAGGCGATCGTGCCGGCGTTGATGCCGACCGGCTCGAAAGGATCGAGGTCCATGCAGCGCACCTCGACATACTCGACGCCGCGTTCTCGCAGCGCATGCAGCGGCCGCTCGCCGGGGCGGATCACGCGCTTGGGCCGGATCGTGCCGTAGAACTCGTTTTCGATCTGCAACAGGCCGGTCGCGAGTTGGTTGTACTCGCCGCCGGGGTTGAGGATGCCCAGCGCCTCGTACGGCGGGTAAGGACGGATCAGTGCATCCTGCAGCGACGCGCCATAGCCCTCCAGGCCGTTGTAGCTCACCGACAGGCTGGCCTGCGCATCGCTCTGGTAGCCCAGCCGGCCCATGCGCAGCGAGGTCGCATGCGGCAAGTGCAGGGTGTGCGGGCCGAGCGCCTGCAGCCGGTGTTTGTGCCCGGCAACGAAGCTCGAGCACACCGCCGGCGACGCGCCGAAGAGATAGAGCAGCAGAAACGAATGGCGACGGAAGTTGCGGATCAAGCCGAAGTAACCTTCGTCGCCAACC
>DATDES010000221.1:0-2562 GCA_036522975.1 Burkholderiaceae bacterium
ACGCAGCGCTCGCCGCACGCGATCACGCCATCGTCGAGCTGCTCTACGGCTGCGGCCTGCGGGTCGGTGAACTGATCGGGCTCGACCATCGAGCCGGGCGCGACGCTGCGGGCTGGATCGACGCACCTGACGCGACCGCCCACGTGCTCGGCAAGGGCAGCAAGCGGCGCAGCGTGCCGGTTGGTCGCTCGGCGCTGGCAGCGCTCGAGGCCTGGCTGACCCATCGCACATCAATGGCCAAGGCCGAGGAGGCCGCGCTGTTCGTCAGTCGCAGCGGCACGCGCCTGAGCGCCAGCCAGGTGCGCTCGCGACTCAAGGCGCTGGCGATCCAGGCCGGCCTGCCGACCCATGTCCATCCGCACATGCTGCGCCACAGTTTTGCCTCGCACCTGCTGCAATCGAGCGGCGACCTGCGCGCGGTGCAGGAACTGCTCGGCCACGCCAACATCGCGACCACGCAGGTCTACACGAAACTTGACTTCCAGCACCTGGCCAAGGTCTACGACGCCGCCCATCCGCGCGCCAAACGCAAGTAGCGGCGTTCAGGTGTTGGGCTTCACGGCGCGCCCGATGGTCCGGATCGGCCCGGTCGTCCTTGGAGATACTCTCGGGCAGCGACGCCCGGCCACAATGGCGCCATGAAAGTCATCAAGCTGCGCGCGGGCAAGGAGCGCTCGGTTCTGCGCCGCCATCCCTGGGTGTTCCAGGGCAGCATCGCCAAAGGGGGTGCAGACGCCGGCGAGACGGTACGGGTCGAGTCCGACGACGGGCGCTTCCTGGCCTGGGGCTCGTTCAGTCCGACCTCGATGATCCGGGTTCGGGCCTGGAGCTTCGACGCGGCGGAACGAATCGACGAGGCCTTCTTCGTGCGCCGCATCGCCGCGGCCGTTGCGCTGCGCGCGCGCCTGCCGATCGAAAGCGATGGCGTGCGCCTGATCCACGGCGAGGCCGACGGCCTTCCGGGCCTGATCGTCGACCGCTATTCCGACCTGCTCTCGGCGCAGTTCCTGTCGGCCGGTACCGAGCGCTGGAAGGCGACGATCGCCGATGCGCTGCTCGCGGCGACCGGCTGCTCGAAGCTGTACGAACGTTCCGACTCGGGCGTGCGCGGCCTCGAAGGCCTGGCGCCGCAGAAGGGCTGGTTGCGCGGCGAAGGGCCCACCGAAGTTTCGATTCGTGAGCACGACTGGCGCCTCACGGTGGATGTCGCCGAAGGCCACAAGACCGGCTTCTACCTCGACCAACGCGACAACCGTGACCGCTTCGCGCAGGCCGTGCGCCACTTCGGCGTGCAGCGCGTGCTCAACTGCTATTGCTACACCGGTGGGTTTTCGGTGGCCGCGCTGGCCGGTGGGGCGACGCAGGTGCTGAGCGTCGATTCGTCGGCCCCGGCACTGGATCGGGCGCGCGCGCACGTGGCCCTGAACGGTTTCGATCCGGCGCATGCCGAGTTCTTGGATGCCGATGTCAATGCCCTGCTGCGCGAGCGTCTGAAGGCGGGCGAATCCTTCGACGCCATCGTGCTCGACCCGCCGAAATTCGCACCCAGCGCGGCGCATGCCGACCGCGCCGCGCGCGCCTACAAGGACATCAACCGCCTGGCGCTGAAGCTGTTGGCGCCCGGTGGCCTGCTGTTCACGTTCTCGTGCTCGGGCGGCATCGGGGCCGAACTGTTCCACAAGATTGTTGCCGGCGCCGGCCTCGACGCCGAGGTCGACGGCGTGCTGCTGGAGCGCCTGGCCGGCGCCTGCGATCACCCGACGACGATCAACTTTCCCGAAGGCGAGTACCTCAAAGGCCTGGTGATCCTCAAGCAGACCTGAACGAAGCCAGATCGATCCGCGGCGAAAACTTGGCTCGCTTCAGCGCGAAGAAGGTCTTGAGGTTGCGAACGTTGGCGTGCTCTGTGAACAGGCGTTGCACGGCGGCGTTGTAGGCTGCCATGTCGACGACCCAAAGCACGAGCAGGAAGTCGGGGCCGGTGCTGACGCGCCAGCATTGCTGGACGGCGGCATCGTGCACCGCCAGCGCCTCGAAGGCATCGAGGTGCTCGACGCCCTGGCGGTCGAGTTGGACCTCGACCACGGCCTGCAGTCCGGCGCCGAGCTTTTCCGATGAGAGCAGGGCAATGCGGCGCTCGATGACCCCGCTCTGTGTCAAGCGCCGCACGCGACGCAACGCCGTGGCCGGTGACACGCCGGCTGCTGCGGCGAGATCCTGGTTGGACAGGCCGGCATCGTCCTGTAGCAGGTCGAGGAGCCGCTGGTCGATCAGGTCGATGTCTACCATGGGAAATAATTATGCAGCAATCTGCTTTTGATGGAATTTCAATACACATCAAGAAGAGCGAGGTGTGAAAAACAACTGAAGCGCAGGAATTTGAAATCAGATTTCTTGTTCTGGCGCCTAGCATCATGGCTTGAATCATCAACTCCGAGAGGCGTCGCATGTGTGGCATCGTGGGCGCAGTCAGTGCGCGCAACATTGTTCCGATCCTCGTCGAAGGCCTGAAGAGACTCGAGTACCGTGGTTATGACTCGTGCGGCGTGGCGGTGTACCAGG
>DATDES010000222.1:0-5255 GCA_036522975.1 Burkholderiaceae bacterium
CGAAATCGCCCGACTGGCCCAAGGCATGCGAACGCATGCTGTAGGCCTTTGTGACTGGGTTGAACGAAACCACGCCGAGGGCATTGAAGCTCAGTTTGCCGTCGGCTTCGTAGCCGCGGCCCTCGATCACCTTCACTGTACCGTCGAGAAAAGGACCGATGCGTTCGGTCTGGGTGATGTGGTGCTTCTCGCCCGAGGGCATCAGGGTCCATGCAGTCCCGCGCCAGACGCCATTCATCGCCTGCAATACAGCCATGGCCTCGCGCTGCGCGGCCATCAGGGGTGCGGAATCGGGTCGGCCTTGGGCCGTGACGAGCTGTGGGGTCAGGCCCGCGGCCGTCATCAGCATGGCAGCGAGTGTGCGGCTCATCGGGGTCATGAACGTCGCTCCGTCAAGTGATCCGCTTCGGTTCAGCGCTCGCCCGCCCCCAGCTTGTCGAGCAGGCCGTTCAGTTCGTCGAGCGAGCCGAACGAGATGGCGATCTCGCCCTGCTCGCCGCGCTTGGTCTTGCGCAGCACGCGGATCTCGACCGCCGCGGTCAACCGGTCGGCCAGGGCTTCCTCGAGGCGCACGATATCGCGCGGCTTGTCGCGCTGGATGCGCATCAGCGGCGACTGGCGGCTATTGCCACCCAGGCTGCGGGCGACCAGCTTCTCGGTGTCGCGCACCGAGAGCTTCTTCGCCGCGACTTCGTTCGCGCTCAAGATCTGCTGCGCCGCATCGAGCGCAAGCAACGCGCGCGCATGGCCCATTTCCAGGTCGCCAGCGATCAGCATCTGCTGCACGGGCGCCGCCAGGTTGAGCAGGCGCAGCAGGTTACTCGCCGCACTGCGCGAGCGGCCCACGGCCTGCGCGGCTTGTTCGTGCGTCAGCTTGAATTCGTCGATCAGGCGCTTCAGGCCCTGCGCCTCCTCGAGCGGGTTCAGGTCCTCGCGCTGGATGTTCTCGATCAGCGCCATCACCGCAGCGGCTTCGTCGGCCACGGCACGCACCAGCACCGGCACTTCGGCCAGGCCGGCCAGGTTCGCCGCCCGCACCCGGCGCTCGCCGGCGATGATCTCGTAGCGATCCGGGCCCACCGGGCGCACCAGGACCGGCTGCATCACCCCCTGGCTCTTGATGCTTTCGGCCAGCTCGTACAGCGAGCCCTCGTCCATGCGCGTGCGGGGCTGGTACTTGCCGGGCTGCAACTGGGTGAGCTTGAGCGTGCGGGGGGCGCCCTCGTCTTGCGGGGCAGAAGGCGCGTCGCTGACCTTGGGGCCGAGCAATGCTTCGAGGCCCATGCCCAGGCCCTTGGGTTTCTTGGTGACCATGGGGCGCGATTGTCAGCGATCGCGCCGCGCCGCGACCCAGGCTTGTCAGGCGGCGTTCAACCGAACCGCCCGTTCAAGCAGCAACGTGCGCTCGCGCGCGTTGCGCGTCAGGGCCGCCGCGCTCTCGAAGGCCTGCCGTGCTTCATCGTGCCGGCCGAGCTTGGCCAGCAGGTCGCCGCGCACGCTCGGCAGCCAGTGGTATTGCGCCAGGGACGGCTCGGCGAGCAAAGCATCGACGAGTTCGAGGCCCGCCGCGGGGCCGAAGGCCATGCCAACCGCGACCGCGCGGTTGAGTTCGACCACCGGCGACGGTGCGACTTGCGCCAGCGCATCGTAGAGGGCGACGATCTGCGCCCAGTCGGTGGCCGCGGCCGTCGTCGCACGGGCGTGGCAGGCGGCGATCGCCGCCTGCAGGGCATACGGTCCGCTCGCTCCGCCCTGCTGCTCGGCCAGCGCGCCGGCGCGCTCGAGCGCGGCCAGGCCGCGGCGCATCAGCAGCCGGTCCCAGCGCGCGCGGTCCTGGTCGAGCAGCAGCACCGGCCGACCCTCGGCGTCGGTGCGGGCGTGGGTGCGCGAGGCCTGGATCTCCATCAGCGCGACCAAGCCGTGCACTTCGGGGTCCTGCGGCGCCAGCCCGGCCAGCACGCGGCCCAGGCGCAGTGCCTCGTCGCACAGCGCCGGACGCATCCAGTCCTCGCCGGCGGTGGCCGCATAGCCTTCGTTGAAGACCAGGTAGATCACCTCGAGCACCGACGCCAGCCGCGCCGGGCGCGCCTCGGCCGCCGGCACCTCGAAGGGCACCTTGGCGGCGGCGAGGCTGCGCTTGGCGCGCACGATGCGCTGCGCGATCGTCGCCTCCGGCACCAGGAAGGCGCGGGCGATTTCGTCAGTGGCCAGGCCGCCGACCATCCGCAACGTCAGGGCGACGCGGGCCTCGGTCGAGAGCACCGGGTGGCAGGCGGTGAAGACCAGGCGCAGCAAGTCGTCGCCGATGTCGTCCTGCTGGGCTTCGGCCAGCGCATCGACGAAGTCGGGCACGACGTGCGCCTCAAGGGCATCGAGGTCGGCGCCGATTTCCTGGTGCTTGCGCGCTTGCATCGCGGCATGGCGCAGCCGGTCGAGGGCGCGGTGCTTGGCAGTGGCCATCAGCCAGGCCCCGGGGTTGTCGGGCACACCGTCCGCGGGCCAGTGTTCGAGCGCGGCGACCAGCGCGTCCTGGGCCAGTTCCTCGGCCAGACCGACATCGCGGGTCAGGCGCGCGACGCCGGCGATGATCTTGGCCGCCTCGATGCGCCAGACGGCCTCGATCGCGCGGTGCGTCGCCGCGGCGTCAGGCATTCGGCGTGGCGCCGGGGACCATGTGCATCACTTCGTCCCAGATGGAACCGCCGGGGTCTTCGCAGGAAATGCAGATCCGTTTGTGCATGGTGTGTGCCTTTTAGCGGCCTTCGGTGAGGGCCTTCAGGTTGGCCAGGCCGGCCTCGAAATCCTTACCGACCATGCTGTCGATGTCGATCACCACACCCATCACCTTGGACAGGTAGCGCGAAGGACCGTGCATGGCCCAGGTGACGACGGTCAGCTTGTCGCCCTGCGGCAGCAGGATGAACTCGGCGGTGTTCTGCGCCTTGAAGGGCTTGAGGAAGTCCAAGCGCATCGTGAGCTTGTTCGGTGCATCGGCCGCCGTGATTTCCATGCGCCCGCTGCCCACCTTCTTCCCCTCCCAGGCATAGGCGGCGCCGACGCCGCTGGCCGGGCCGCTGTAGCTGCCCTTCAGGCCCGGCTCCTTCTTTGCGTAGGGATTCCAGTTGTTGAAGGAGCGCAGGTCGTTGATCAGCGAGAAGATCTTGGCCGCGGGCGCCTTGATGACCGCGCTGCGCGTGACGCGAAAGTAGTCGGGCCGCGTCGTGGCGTAAAGCAGCAGCAGCGCCAGCAGCAGCGCAATCGCGGCCAGCACCAGCAACAGGATGGTCTTGGTTGGCATGGGTGGCTCAGTCGTTGCCGACCTTCATCTCGCGAAAGCGCTCGACCGAGTCGCTCGGCGGGAAGTCCTCGAGCTCGAAGAGCTGGCGCACCTCGATCTCGGCCCGGCCGCCGTCGATGGCCGGGTTGGGGAAGCGCCGCGACCATTCCAGTGCCTCCTCGCGCGACCGGACCTGGATCAGGGTGTAGCCCGCGACCAGTTCCTTGGCCTCGGTGAAGGGACCGTCGGTCAGGCTGCGGCGCTGGCCGTCGTAACGCACGCGCCAGGCCTTCACGCTGGGCTGCAGGCCGGCGGCATCGAGCAGCACGCCGGCCTTGGCGAGGGCCTCGTGATAGGTGGCCATCTCGGCAAACAGGCTTTCCGGAGGCATCGCGCCGGCTTCGGTGTCGACTGTCGCCTTGACCAGGATCATGAACCTCATGGCATCACCTCGCTGCTTCAGAGTGCGACGAGGGTTTCGAAGCCGCCCCAGAACATGCGCTTGCCGTCGAATGGCATCGGGTTGGGCGGGCCCATCGCCGCGATGCGCGGGTCGGCCATCACCTGGGCGTTGACCTTGTCGCGGTGCTTGCGCGACTTGAAGAGGATCCACGAGAAGACCACCACCTCGGCGGGTTTGAGTTTCACGGCCTGAGGGAAGGAAGTCGACTTGCCCGGCTTGACGTCGTCGGCCACGCACTCGCGCACTTCGAGCGCGCCGTACTCGATCCACACCTTGCCGGCCTTGCGCGCCAAGCGGCGGTAGTCCTGAACGTTCTTCTTAGGAACCGGTATGACGAAACCATCGACATAAGCCATCGCACTCTCCTTGGGTTGGACCTGGATCACGCTTCGTTGACACGACGAACGAGACCCGGCCGGATCGACACGGAGCGCTGGCGCCGCCGCGAGCCCTCACTCGTAGCAGGGGGCGGTGGGGCGGACTTCGACCGTCGCCCAGGCGGCGGCCGGGCATTCAGCGGCGATGGCCAGGGCCTCATCGCGCGTGGCGACGTTGAGCAGGAAGAAGCCGCCGATGATCTCCTTGGCCTCGGCAAACGGCCCGTCGACGACGCGGCGCTGGCCATTGCGCACCTGCAGTCGGGTGGCATTTTTCGTCGAGGAGAGCGAATTGCTGGCTTCGAGCACGCCGCGCGCCTGCAGCGATGCAGTGAACTTCAGCATCTCGTCGTAAGCCTGTTTGCCGGCCTCTTGGCCGCGCTCATGGCGCTGCTCGGGGGGCTCGACGATCAGCAGCATGTAGGACATAGGACTCCCCGGAAGGATTTTCGAAGCGGCCTATTCAGCGCGATGGCGGCGCCGCCGTCAATGCCTGTGTCAATGCGTGTACGAGGGCGACACCGGCCGGCCAATCGCCCAGCCCCGACTCGCCGTTGATGTGGCCCGCCGCGCCGATGCGGACCTGGCGCGCGCCCCATTCGCCGGCCAGGCGCGCGCTGCGCTCGGGCGCGCTGTAAGGGTCGTCGTCGCTGGTCACTGCGATAGTCGCAAAGGGCAGCGCCCGGCGCAGGATCGGCCGCCAGGGCAGGAGGTTCGGAGGTATGTCGTCGCGCTCGATGTCGGGCGGCGCCACCAGCAACGCGCCACGCACGCGGGCGCAGTGTTGCGAATGGGCGGCCCAGGCGGCCACGAGTTGGCAGCCCAGGCTGTGCGCGACCAGCACGGCCGGGGTGTCGCCCTCGAGCAGCACCTCCTCGAGCCGCGCCATCCAGTCGCCGCGTTTGGGCCACAGCCAGTCGCCCTGCTCGACGCGGCGCCAGCCATACAGGCGCTCCCAGCGGCTTTGCCAATGCTCCAGAGCGGAGTCGAGCCAGCCCGGCAGCAACAAGACGCGACACTCGGCCATCCCACTTGCCTTATCCTTCAAACCACGTTCGCCGCCATTCTGCAGCCGCCATGAAAAAGCACACCGTGTTCGTCGACGGCCAGGAAGGCACCACCGGCCTGCGCATCCACG
>DATDES010000223.1:0-9140 GCA_036522975.1 Burkholderiaceae bacterium
CGATGAACCCGAAGGCGTTCCGCGACAACTACGGCAACGTGACCAAGAAGCCGGGCAAGCTGTGGAACGATGTCAAAGGCACCAAGGGCCAGGTCTACGACTGGCCCAAGAGCACCTACATCGCCCAGCCGCCATTCTTCGACGGCTTCACGATGACCCCCAAGGCGCTGACCTCGGGTGTGCAAGGCGCGCGCGTGATGGCGCTGTTCGGGGACTCGATCACCACCGACCACATCTCGCCCGCTGGCTCTATCAAGGAGGCCTCGCCGACCGGCGCCTACCTGAAGGCCAACGGCGTGCACAAGGCCGACTTCAACAGCTACGGTGCGCGACGCGGCAATCACGACGTGATGATGCGTGGCACCTTCGCCAATGTGCGCGTGAAGAACCTGATGATCCCGGCAGGTGCCGACGGCTCGCGCGAGGAGGGTGGCGTGACCCTGTACCAGCCCGGCGGCGAGAAGATCTTCATCTACGACGCAGCGATGAAGTACATGGCCGCCGGCACCCCGACCGTGATTTTCGCCGGCGAGGAGTACGGCACCGGTTCGTCGCGTGACTGGGCCGCCAAAGGCACCCAACTGCTCGGCATCAAGGCCGTCGTCGCGCGGAGCTTCGAGCGCATCCACCGCAGCAACCTGATCGGCATGGGCGTGCTGCCGCTGCAGTTCAAGGGCAGCGACTCCTGGCAGTCGCTCGGCATCCAGGGCGACGAAGTGATTGATGTCGTTCTCGGCCAGGAGATCAAGCCTCAGACCGACGCCACGCTGGTGATCACCGGCGCCGACGGGAAGAAGCGCGAAGTGACGGTCACGCTGCGCATCGACACCGCGATCGAGGTCGACTACTACAAACACGGCGGCATCCTGCCCTTCGTGCTGCGGCAGCTGCTCGCGGCGTGAGCGGGGCAGGTGGCGCGGCATGCGTCCACGGACACGGGTATTGATCGATCAGATGAGCATTGCGCTGACGTGAGCACGCGGTGAGCAAGACCCGCATCGCCGTCGCCGGCGCCGGCTATATCGGCCTGGCCCATATGGGCGTCGTGCGCGCGAGCACGACCTGCACCTTGAGCGCCGTCGTCGACCCCTCGCCGACCGCCACGGCCCACGCGGAGGCCGCGGGCGTGCCGTTGTATACCTCCTTGGCCTCGCTGTTCGCCGAGGACAAGCCCGACGGCGTGATCCTCGCGACGCCGAACCAGCTGCACTTGGCGCACGCGCTCGAGTGCATCGAGGCGCGGTTGCCGATGCTGCTGGAGAAGCCGATCGCCCCGACGGTGGCAGAGGCACAGCAGCTGGTCGAGGCGGCGGATGCGGCCCGGGCGCGGATCCTGATCGGCCACCACCGCGCTCACAGCGCAATCATGGTCAAAGCCCGGCAGGTGGTCGCGTCGGGCGTACTCGGCCGGCTCGTCGGCGTGATGGGCAGCGCAACATTCCTGAAGCCGGACCACTACTTTGCCAACGCGCCCTGGCGACGCGAGCCCGGTGGCGGACCGATCCTGATCAACATGATCCACGAGGTGCACAACCTGCGCATGCTGTGCGGCGAGATCCTCGCCGTACAGGCCTTCAGCTCCCACGCCACACGCGGTTTCGCGGTCGAGGACACGGTGGCCATCAACCTGCGTTTTGCCAACGGCGCGCTGGGCAGCTTCATGCTCAGCGACACCGCCGCCAGCGCGCGCAGCTGGGAGCAGACTTCGCAGGAGAACCCGGACTTTGCGAGCTACGATGACGAAGACTGCTATGTCATCAGCGGCACCAACGGCAGCCTGTCGATCCCGACCATGCGCCTGAAGACCTACCCACGGCCCGAAGACCGCTCGTGGTGGAAGCCTTTCGAGGTCGGCACCGTCGGCATGGTCCGGGACGACCCGCTCAAGCACCAGATCGAACATTTCGGCGCAGTGGTCCGCGGCGAGGCCGAACCCCTGGTGAGCGCGCGAGACGGGTTGGCCAACCTGCGTGTCACCGAAGCGATCGCCGCTGCGGCCAAGGCCGGGATCACGATCGAATTGAATCCAAACTGAACCAAGCGAGTCGCCCATGAAGATCCTCATGCTCCACGGCATCAATCACAACATGTTCGGCAAGCGCGATCCGAACCAGTACGGCACCGTAACGCTGGACCAGATCGATGCCCAGCTGCAGGCCCTGGGCAAGGAACTCGGCGTCGAGGTCGAGAGTTTCCAGACCAACAACGAAGGGGCGATGTGCGAGCGCATCCACCGGGCCTTCGTCGAGGGCAAGGACGCCGTGCTGATCAACGCCGGAGCCTGGACGCATTACAGCTACGGCATCCGCGATGCACTCGCGATCCTGAGCTGCCCGGTGGTCGAGCTGCACATGAGCAACATCCACGCCCGCGAGGCCTTTCGCCATGTCTCGGTGTTCGCCGAGATCGTCAAGGGGCAGATTTGCGGCTTTGGCGTCGACAGCTACCTGCTTGCGCTGCGCGCCGCGGTGTCGGCCGCCAAGGCCTGATCGCGCCCCTTTGAGGCTCTAACGACCGCGTTCGCGCGCGAACGCTTCCAGTGCCGGCAGCAGCGGGCCGAGCTTGTCCGCTACGGCGTCACGCACCGTGTCGACCATCACCTGCGTCGAGCGCTCGATCTCGACATTCACCGCACTGCCGACGCGCAGGTCACCGAAGGTCGTCATGCGCAGCGTCTCCGGGATCAGCCAGACCTCGAACCAACCCGCGCCGCCCGTTTCACGCTGCGCCTCGGCCACCGTCAGGCTCGCGCCGTTGACGGCGATGTAACCCTTGGCGAAGACATAGCGCATCCAGGGTGGCGGCACAGCCAAGCGCAACACATGGTTGTTCTCGGGTCGGCGCAAGTCGACCACCTGCGCCCTGAAGTCGATGTGTCCCGACAACGGGTGGCCGCCGATCTCGGCGCCGTCCTTCGCGGCACGCTCGACATTGATACTGCCGCCCAGGGCCAGCGCGCCGAGCGTGGTCACGGAGAGCGTCTGTTGCATCACCTCGAATGAGGCCGCATTCCCGCCGTCCAGGGCAGTGACGGTCAGGCAGACCCCGTCGACCGAGACGCTAGCACCCAAGGCCAGGCCGGCGGCGAAGCCCGGTGGCAGCTCGAGCCCCAGGGAACGCAAGCCCGCGCGGTCACTGAGTTGCGCGACGCGAGCGACGCCTTGAACGATGCCGGTGAACATGCGACCACTGTACCGTGGTGACAGACAGCCTGCGGCACACTGCACGACCATGACTGCCCCGCCCGCTCGTCCGTCCTGATGGAGCCGTTCAAGAATCTGCTCAACCCGGCGCTCGTGCGTGCGACGGGCGAGGCGCTGCGCGCCGCTTGGCCCCCCTTCGACAAGGCGGCCTTCGTGCGCCGCGCGAACCGCGGCCTCGAAGAACTCGAACTGAAGGCCCGCGCGATGCAGATCGCCGATGCACTGGAGGCCACGCTGCCGGCGCACTTCGCCGCCGCCTGCGACCTGATCGAGGCCGCGCTGGCGCCCGCCGTCGAGCCCGGCGTGGAGCTGCCGGTCGGCAGCACCGGCCTGCGCGGCTGGATCGTGTGGCCGCTCGGCGAGTTCGTCGCGCGCCGGGGCCAGGCCGAACCCGAGCGCGCTCTCGCTGCACTGCATGCGCTGACGCAACGCCTGAGCGCCGAGTTCGCGATCCGCCCGTTCATCGTCGAACACCCGGCGCTGGTTCTCGCCACATTGCAGCAGTGGGCGGCCGATCCGAGCGCGCACGTGCGGCGCCTGGCCAGCGAAGGCAGCCGTCCGCGCCTGCCCTGGGGGCTTCGGCTGCAGGCGCTGGTGGCCGACCCGTCGCCCACCCTGCCGCTGCTGGCCGCACTGCAGGACGACCCCAGCGACTACGTACGCCGCAGCGTCGCGAATCATCTCAACGACATCGCCAAGGACCATCCGGCCGTGGTTGTCGCGTGGGTCCGCGAGCACCTGCCCGGTGCCGACCGCAATCGCCTCGCGCTGCTCCGTCAGGCCAGTCGCTCGCTGATCAAGCAGGGTCACGCCGACATGCTCGCGCTGTGGGGCGCCTCGACACCCCTCGACGGTGATGCGCGTCTGACCCTGTCGCCGCGGCGCCTTCACGTCGGCGACAGCATTGCACTGACCCTGCGCCTGCGCTCGGCGTCGGCACAGCGGCAGGCCCTGCTGATCGACTATGCCGTGCACCACGTCAAGGCCGACGGCAGCACCAGCGTCAAGGTCTTCAAGGGCTGGTCACTGAGCCTGGAGCCGGGCGAGACGCGCACATTGCAGAAGACCCATTCAATGCGCGCGGTGACCACCCGTCGCTATCACGCCGGCCGGCATCTGGTCGACACGCGCATCAATGGCCAGGTCGCCGCGCAGGCTGCGTTTTCACTGACTATCGCTTAGCGCGGCCCAGCGGCCGGCGTCGAAGCCGACCGTGATGTCGCCGCTGTCCCACTCCACGACGGGACGCTTGATCACGCTGGCCTGCGCCAGCATCAGCGCTCGGGCGCTGGCACTGTCGGTCACGCCGGACTGGGTCGCGCCGTCGAGCTTGCGCCAAGTGGTGCCCTGGCGGTTGAGCAAGGGCTGCCAGCCGATGGCAGCGATCCAAGCATCAAGGCGGTCACCCGGCACGCCGAGCTTCTTGAAGTCGTGAAACTTGTGTTCGACACCCTGTTGCACGAGCCAGGCCCGCGCACGCTTCACGGTGTCGCAGTTAGAGATGCCGTAGACGCGCATGGCCTTTAGTCTCGCCGCCGCTCTTCGCACATCGGGTCGGTCGCGAAGGCGGCCTCTCGCGCGGTGCCGTCGACGAACCAGATCTGGAACCAGCGGCAGTGGGCAGTCCATTCGAACCGGTAGGACCAGACTTCTCCGACCCCGCGCCAGCCAACGCGGGATTCCGACGGGCGTCCGAGTCTGCGCCGCACGTCGTCGCGTGGAGTACCGATCTGCACGGCATTGAAGTTCCGCTCCGTCAGCACCTGCTCCACACCGCGTACGCGGCCGGCCGCATCGACGTCGACCATGTAGGTGTGCCCGCCCGCCGGCCCGCGCGCGTACTCGATCTTGCTGCCGCCGTCGGGCAGTGCATAGCGGCCCGTCGGCTCACCCATCTTGTCTCGCACCTCGGCCTCGGACCGGCCCGGACCCAGGTCGCCGGGACCGTAGCTCGTGCAAGCCGCGAGCGCCCCGAGCGTCAGCAGCAACGCAAGAACATCACCTGCGTTCGATCCGCGCGTACGCGGCATGGTTGTGAATCGATTCATGGTTCTCGACCTCAACGCTGTAACGGCCGATCCGCGCGTCGGCGTTCAGGGCCAGCGCCACGTCGCGGACCAGGTCTTCGACGAACTTCGGGTTCTCGTAGGCTCTCTCGGTGATCCACTTCTCGTCCGGCCGCTTCAAGAGGGCCCAGACCTCGCTCGAGGCGTTGTCTTCGGCAAAGCGCACCAGTTCGTGCCACTCGACCCCATCCTTCATCTCGGCGCGGATCGTCACCGTCGAGCGCTGGTTGTGCGCGCCATAGTCGGAAATCTCCTTCGAACAAGGACACAGGCTCTTCACCGGCACCGCCACTTCGGCCCAGACCGAGGTGACGCCGCCGCGCCGTTCGGCGATCCATCGGCCCTGGTAGTCGAGCAGACTGTGTACGCCTGACACCGGCGCACGCTTGCGCAGGAAGAAGGAAAACCGCGCCTCGATCCGCCCTTCGTCGGCGCCCAGGGCATCGAGCATCGCCGCGAGGCGTTCGCGCAGCAGCACCGCGTCGAGCGGGACGGCCAGTGCCGTCAGATCATTCAGCCACGCGACGAAGCGCGACATGTGGGTGCCCTTCTTCTCGGCAGGCAGGGCCACATCCAGATCCCACAGCGCGGCGGTCGACTGCGGTGCGCCGGCGACGCGCAATTGCAGCGGATAGCGCACATCCTTGATGCCGACTCGCTGGATCGCCAGGTGGCGTTCGTCGCGCGCACCTTGGGTATCGGGAATGTGCAGGGCTTGGGTCGGGTGTGTCATCGTCGGGAACCGATCGGGCTGCGGCGCGAGCATCGCACCAAACGGGCTTCTACGCCGCGGCGGGCCCTTTGCCTGCCGCGGTCGTGACGCGGTTTCAGGACTTCACGCGCACCAGCGCCGGACGTGCGCCGAAGCGGGCCGCGATTGAAGTCGCGATGCCGTCGGCGTCCAGGCCGTTCAGGGCCAGCAGTTTGACCGGATCGCCGTGCTCGATGAACTGGTCGGGCAGGCCGAGCGCGAGGACCGGCACGCCGATGCCGGCCGCGTGCAGTGCTTCCATTACCGCACTGCCGGCGCCGCCCATCAGACAGCCTTCCTCGACGGTCACGATAGCCTCGTGCGTACGCCCCAGTTCGGTCACGAGTTCGGCATCCAGCGGCTTGACGAAGCGCATGTTGGCGACGGTCGCGTTCAGGCGCTCCGCGGCGGTCAGCGCTGGGTAGAGCAAGGGGCCGAAGGCCAGGATCGCGATGCGCTCACCGCGACGCCGCACCTCACCCTGGCCCCAGGGCAGTTCGTCGAGCGAGCGCCGGACCGCGACCCCCGCGCCCGCGCCGCGCGGATAGCGCACGGCAACCGGGTGCTGGCGCCGATGCGCGGTCGACAGTGCCATGCGGCACTCGTCTTCGTCGGCAGGCGCGATCAAGCCCATGTTCGGGATGCAGCGCAGGTAGGCGATGTCGTAGGCGCCGGCATGCGTGGCGCCGTCGGCGCCAACCAGGCCCGCGCGGTCGATCGCGAAGGTGACAGGCAGGTTCTGGATCGCGACGTCGTGGATCAACTGGTCGTAGCCACGCTGCAGGAAGGTGGAATAGATGGCGACCACCGGCTTCATGCCCTCGCAGGCCAGGCCGGCGGCGAAGGTCACCGCATGCTGCTCGGCAATGCCAACGTCGTGGTAGCGCTGAGGGAAGCGCTTGTGGAACTCGACCATTCCCGAGCCCTCGCGCATCGCCGGCGTGATGCCGACGAGCTTCGGGTCGGCCTCGGCCATGTCGCACAGCCACTGGCCGAAGACCTGGGTGAAGGTCTGCTTGGGTGGCGTCGCCGGCTTGGTCAGTCCGACCGCCGGGTCGAACTTGCCGGGGCCGTGGTAGTTGATCGGGTCCGCTTCGGCCAGCTTGTAGCCGAAACCCTTCTTCGTCACCACGTGCAGGAACTGAGCGCCGGGCAGGTCGCGCAAGTTTTCCAGTGTCGGGATCAGCGAGTCAAGGTCATGGCCGTCGATCGGGCCAACGTAGTTGAAGCCGAACTCCTCGAAGATCGTGCCTGGCACGACCATGCCCTTGGCATGCTCCTCGAAGCGTCGCGCCAGCTCGAACAGCGGCGGTGCGTTCTTCAGCACCGTCTTGGCGCCTTCGCGCGCGCTGGCGTAGAACTTGCCGCTCATCAGGCGCGCCAGATACTTGTTGAGCGCGCCGACCGGCGGGCTGATCGACATGTCGTTGTCGTTCAGCACCACCAGCATGTCGGCCTGCAGGCCACCATGCGAATCGCCGGCATTGTTCATGGCCTCGAAGGCCATCCCGGCGCTCATCGCCCCGTCGCCGATGATCGCCACCGCCTTGCGTTTCTCGCCCTTGATCTTGGCCGCCAGCGCCATGCCCAGCGCGGCCGAGATCGAGGTCGAGCTGTGCGCGGTGCCGAAGGTGTCGTACTCGCTTTCGTCGCGGCGCGGAAAGCCGCTGACGCCGTTCAGCTGCCGCAGCGTGTTCATGCGGTCGCGCCGGCCGGTGAGGACCTTGTGCGCGTAGGTCTGGTGCCCGACGTCCCAGACCAAGCGGTCGTCCGGCGTGTTGAAGACGTAGTGCAGCGCGATCGTCAGCTCGACGGTGCCGAGGTTGGATGACAGGTGGCCGCCGGTCTTTGACACGCTCTGCAGCACGTACTCGCGCAGCTCGGTGGCCAGCGTCTGCAGTTCGGCGCGCGACAGGCGGCGCAGATCGGCCGGGCTGTCGATGCGCGACAGCAGTGAGGTGGTGGCCATGGCATTCATCGGTTAGGAGTCGCGATCGACGACCTTGTCGGCCAGCAGGGCCAGGCGCGCGGCGTCCTGCAGGCCACTGGCCGCCAGTGCGGCATGCGCCTGGTCGCGCAATTCGAGGGCGTGGCGGTGGGCGGCGTCCAGGCCCATCAAGGACACATAGGTCGGCTTCTTGTGGTGTTCGTCCTTGCCGGCCGTCTTGCCCAGGGTCTCGGACGCCTGGGTCACATCGAGGATGTCGTCCACGACCTGGAAGGCCAGGCCGATCGCGGCCCCGTATTCGGACAGGGCACTCCAGGCGCGCCCATCGGGCGCGCCGCAGGCGGCGCCCATAAGGACGCTGGCTTGCAGCAGGGCGCCCGTCTTGCGCCGGTGCATGTCACGCACTCGCGCTTCGTCAAGTGCGACGCCAATGCTGGCCAGGTCGATCGCCTGCCCGCCGGCCATGCCAGCGTGGCCGGCACTGCGCGCGAGCAGCGCGCACAAACGCGACTGAAGGGCGGGGGGCACCGTGCCAGCGTCGGGGGTCAGGACCTCGAAGGCCAGGGCTTGCATCGCGTCGCCGGCCAGCATCGCCTGGGCCTGTCCGTACTGCACGTGCACCGTGGGCTTGCCGCGGCGCAAGACGTCGTTGTCCATGCAAGGCATGTCGTCGTGGATCAGCGAGTAGGCATGGATCAGCTCCACCGCAACCGCCGCGCGCAGCGCCGCCTCGGGGTGGCCGCGAACCGCCTCGCTGGCGGCCCGCACCAGCAGCGGGCGCAGGCGCTTGCCGCCGTCGAGCACTCCGTAGCGCATCGCTTCGCCCAAGCCGGCCGGGGCGTCGGTGGGCACCCATTCCTCGAGGGCGTCCTCGACCACGCGCTGCTCGAGCGTGGTCCAGGCTTCGAAGTCGTCCGACTTCATGCGCCGGCCACCCACGGCTTGAGCTGACCGTCCTCGAGCACCTTGACTTGCTGTTCGATGGTCTGCAGCCGCGCGCGGCACAGCTCGAGCAGTTCGGCACCGCGCCGATAGTTGTCCAGCAGTTGATCCAGCGGCAACTGACCGTCTTCCATCCGCTGCACCAGGCGTTCGAGCTCGGCCAATGCGTCTTCGTAACGCAGCGGCGCGGGCTCGGCGACGGCAGCAGATTGTCTCGGCATCTCGGTAAG
>DATDES010000224.1:0-2173 GCA_036522975.1 Burkholderiaceae bacterium
ATCGCCATCACGTTCCAGCTCTTGGTGCCTTCGTGCGTCAGGCAGGGCACCAGGATCGACGGCGCCAGCAGCAGCAGCTCCTTGCGGGCGTCGGCGTCGTCGGGAGAGACCATCACCTCGTCGAATTCGAGGCCGACGAAGCGCGCCATCAGCCAGCCGCGCAGCGACCAAGATGAATAGTTCTTGCTCGACAGCGTCAGCGACGCGAGGCTCTTCTTGGGGTCGGCCTTGGTCCTTGGGGTCGGCTTGGCCGCGGGCTTGAGCTTGGTGCGGGTGGCGACGGTCATGGTGCAAGCAATGCAAGGCGTGTGCCACAAACGTGCGTGGCTGGCCCGGTAGTTGCAACGTGACCACCATGATGTACCAGGCCTACCAGGCGCAAAACGATCTGTTGTGGCCGATGCGCAGCTGGGCCCGGCTCTCGGCGCCCTTGCTGCAGGATCCACCTTTCGCGGGTTTCCCGCGCGCCGCACGCCTGTCGCACGCGTTACCGACGGCCGCGCGCAAGATGGCTGCGGCCTGCAAACTGATCGAGTTGGCCGAGGTCACGCACAAGCGCCCGCCCTGGCGCATCGACAGCGTCGTCGTCAAGGGCGAGGACGTGCCGGTGAGCGAAGAGGTGGTGCTGACGACGCCCTTCGCAACCCTGCTGCGCTTTCGCAAGGCCCACACGCCGGGCGGCATGGCGCAGCCCAAGGTGCTGATCGTCGCGCCGATGTCGGGACACTTCGCCACCCTGCTGCGCGACACCGTGCGCACCGTGCTGCAGGACCACGATGTACACGTCACCGACTGGCACAACGTGCGCGACGTGTCGCTGCTGGCCGGGCCCTTTGGCATGGACGAGTACACCGAGCACCTGATGCGCTTCATCGCCGCGATGGGCCCGGGCAGCCACGTCATCGCGGTCTGCCAACCCTGCGTGTCGGCGCTGGCCGCCGTGGCACTGATGTCCGAAGACCAGCACCCCGCCACCCCGGCCAGCCTGACCCTGATGGCCGGCCCGATCGACTGCCGCATCAGTCCGACCGAGGTCAACAAGCTGGCGTCGTCGAAACCGATCGAATGGTTCGAGAAGAACCTGATCACCCATGTGCCGCTGCGCCACCCCGGTGCCGGCCGCCGCGTCTACCCGGGCTTCGTGCAGCTGTCGGCCTTCATGAGCATGAACCGCGAGCGCCACGTCAACGCCTTTCGCGACTACTACCAGCACCTGGTCGACGACGAGTTCGAGAAGGCCGAGGTCACGCGCACCTTCTACGAGGAGTACCTGGCGGTGGCCGACCTGGCCGCCGACTTCTACCTCGACACCGTGCGCCTGGTGTTCCAGCAGCACGCGCTGCCCAGGGGCACGCTGCAGTACCGCGGGCGGCGCGTCGATCCGGCGGCGATCCGACGCACTGCACTCGTTACCGTCGAAGGCGAGCGCGACGACATCTGCGCGATCGGCCAGACCCTGGCGGCGCAGGACCTCGCGAGCAACCTGCGGCCCTACCTGCGCACGCACTACGTGCAGCCCAATGTCGGGCACTACGGGGTGTTCAGCGGCAAGCGCTGGCAGAACCACATCTACCCGCTGGTGCGGGACGTGATTCACGTCTCGCAGTAAGGGCGCGCGCTGACGCGGTCAGGAGAGACCGCGAGACCGCTCAAACACCCGCTGCGATGAACTCCGTGGCCACGCTCGACAGCCAGAGTTTCAAGCGCTGGCGCTCGAGCAGCCCGAGCTTGGGCCCCTCGCTGCCCGAAGCCTGGCGCGCGGCCCAGAAGCTCGAATCCGTCGCATCGATCTTGCGCAACACCGCGTCCTGCAGGTGCTTCAGGCGGATCACCCGGGCCCCTAAGCCGAGCGCGCGGTTCAGCTGGCCCGAGCGCTCGAGCTGGCCGAAGTCGTCGCCACGCAGCTGGTTCAGCACCAGCACATAACTCAGCCGTGGGCCGAAGCGGTCGAGCAGGCGTTCGAGCAGGTCGACCGAATCGCGGCCGGCGTCCATCACGTGCCAGTAGTTGATCGACACGCCGGCCTCGGCGGCGAGTTCGAGCACGCCCGAGTCGTCCATCCACTGCACCAGTGGCGCATGGGTCTGCGCCGCCAGGTCGACCAGCACCCGCTGGCCCGGCGTGGCGATGGCACTCTCGACGATCGCGTCGAGGGCTTCGTAGCGGTCGACCA
>DATDES010000225.1:0-2522 GCA_036522975.1 Burkholderiaceae bacterium
AGGTTGGCGATGCCGTTGCGGTCGGCGCGGTGGGTGCGGAAGCCGGCGCGGGCGAGCATCGCCTCGAGGAGCACGAGCGCGCCGCCCTCCTCGGGGGTGACCGAGGGGCAGCGGACCAGGGCGGCGGCGAGCTCGACGGGATCGGTCATGGCGCGCCTCCCCGCGGCCTTCAGGAGACCAGCGACTTGGCGCCCATGTCGAGGAACTTCCGCCGCCGGGCCTTGCGCAGCTCGGCGGGCTTGCGGCCCTCGAGCGGCGCGAGGAGCTCGGCGATGGCGGTGCCGACGCGGGCGATGGCGACGGTCTTGTCGCGCTGGGCGCCGCCCTTGGGCTCGGGCACGATCAGGTCGATGACGCCGAGCGCCAAGAGGTCCTGGGTGGTGAGGCGGAGCGCCTCGGCGGCCTCCTTCATCTTCTCGCTGTCCTTCCAGAGGATCGAGGCGCAGCCCTCGGGCGAGATGACCGAATAGACCGAGTACTGCAACATCAGCAGTTGGTCGCCTACCGACAGCGCAAGCGCGCCGCCAGAGCCGCCTTCGCCGATGATGGTGACGATGATGGGCACCTCGAGTTGCGCCATCTCGAAGATGTTGTGGCCGATGGCTTCGCTCTGGCCGCGCTCTTCGGCGCCGATGCCCGGATAGGCGCCGGGTGTGTCGACGAAAGTGAACAGCGGCAGCTTGAACTTCTCGGCCAGGCGCATCAGACGCAGTGCCTTGCGATAGCCCTCGGGCCGGCTCATCCCGAAGTTGCGCAGCCCGCGCTCCTTGGTGTCGCGCCCCTTCTGCTGGCCGATGACCATGCAGGCCTGGCCGTTGAATCGCGCCAGGCCGCCGACGATCGACAAGTCGTCGGCATAACTGCGGTCGCCGTGCAACTCCGTGAACTCGGTGAACAGCTCGCCGATGTAGTCCAGCGTGTACGGCCGCTGCGGATGGCGGGCGATCTGCGTCACCTGCCAGGGGCTCAAGCTCGAGTAGATGTCCTTCGTGAGCTGCTGGCTCTTCTTGTCCAGGCGGTCGATCTCCTCAGAGATGTCGACCGCAGACTCGTTCTGCACATAGCGCAGCTCTTCGATCTTGGCGTCGAGCTCGGCGATCGGCTGCTCGAACTCGAGGAAATGGCGTTTGCTCATGCGCGGATTCTCCTCTCAGTACTCGACGGGCAAGGGATCGAGGCTGCGCCACACATACCAGGTGGCCACGGACCTGAACGGCGCCCACGCTTCGCCGACCTCGCGCGCCTCGGCCCGGGTGACCGGCTCGCCGCTGAAGTAGTTGACGCTGATGCCCTTGATCAGCCCCAGGTCGTCGAGCGGCATCACGTTGGGGCGCATCAGATGAAAGATCAGGAACATCTCGGCGGTCCAGCGGCCGATGCCGCGGATGGCCACCAGCTCCTCGATGATGGCTTCGTCCTCCATCTGCTGCCATTGGTGTACGTGCACCAGGCCGCTGTCGAAGTGCGCCGCCAGGTCGCGCAGGTACTCGCACTTGCGCGCCGACAGGCCGGCAGCGCGCATCTCGGCCACCGCCACGCCGAGCATCGCATCCGGGGCCAGGCGCGTCGGCGTGGTCGGCAGGAGGGCCGCAAATCGATCCCAGACGGACTGTGCCGCCTTGACCGAAATCTGCTGACCGACGATCGAGCGTGCCAGGGTCGTGAACGCGTCGCCGCGGCTTTGCAGACGTGCCTCGCCGAACTGCGGGATCAGCTTCTTCATCACCCGGTCGCGCCGCGAGAGGTGCTTGCATGCGTCGTCCCAGTAACCGGGAGTCACGATGGCAGCCATAGCCGCGCCGGGGGACCGCAGCATGCTCAGGCCTTCACCCAGGTGGTGCCTTGGGCGGAGTCCTTGAGCAGGATGCCCTGATCGGCCAGTTGCTGTCGGAGGCGGTCGGCCTCCGCGAAGTCGCGCGCCCGCTTCGCCGCATTGCGCGCGGTAATCAAGTACTCGATAGCCTGCTCGTCGACCGCAGCACCACCCTGGAGGTAGGTTCGTGGTTCAAGTTGCAGGACGCCCAGCGTCTCGCCGAGCGAGCGCAGCAACGTTGCCGTTTGCGGTTCGCGAGTGCGGTTCAACTCGCCGGCCAGATCGAACAAGGACGCGAGCGCCAGCGGGGTGTTGAAGTCTTCGTTCATCGCGGCCTGGAATGCCGCGGCCCGCGGATGCGTCCAATCGATCGCGCCGACGCCAGCCTCGACGCCGTCGAGCGCTGTGTACAGGCGGCGCAAGGCCGTGCGCGCATCGTCTAGGTGCACGTCGCTGAAATTGAACGGGCTGCGGTAGTGCGTGCGCAGCATGAAGAAGCGCAGGGTCTCGCCATCGTAGCGCTTCAGCACCTCGCGGATGGTGAAGAAGTTGCCAAGCGATTTGGACATCTTCTCGTTATCGACATTCAGGAAACCGTTGTGCAGCCAGTAGCGAACGAAGGGCCCGCCGCTGGCGCCTTCGCTTTGCGCGATCTCGTTTTCATGGTGCGGAAAGGTCAGGTCCATGCCGCCGCCGTGGATGTCGAAGG
>DATDES010000226.1:0-7602 GCA_036522975.1 Burkholderiaceae bacterium
TCCGAATGACGCGGTCGAGTTCGCAGCGGTGGAGAACCTGAACGTCAAGATGGTGCAACGCGCACTGCGCCTGGAAGGCACCTGCACCGGCGAACATGGCATCGGCCTGCACAAGATGCCCTACCTGGTCGACGAAGCCGGGCCGGATGCCGTCGCAATGATGCGCCAGATCAAGCGCGCACTCGACCCGAAGAACATCATGAACCCGGGGAAGATCTTCGCATTCTGAGTCAGCTCGCTCCACGAGCACCGACCTGCGCAGGAAGCATCGGTCGGCGCTAGGTGGGTTCAATCGCCCAGCGCTGGGTCACGTCACCGTCAACGTCGACGCTCTCCAGGTGCACCGGAAAGCCCCACAGGCGGGCAAGGTGCTTCAGGACCTCTTGCGCGCCCTCGGCCAGCGGCCGGCTGTTGTGCTGGGTGTGGCGCAAGGTCAGCGCGCGGTCACCGCGCAGGTTGACGTTCCAGACCTGGATGTTCGGCTCGCGCGACCCCAGGTCGTACTGGTGCGCCAGCGCCTCGCGCACGCGGCGGTAGCCGGCGTCGTCGTGGATCGCGCTGACCTCCAGTTCCTCGTCGTTCTCGTCGTCGACGATCGCGAACAGGCGCATCTCGCGCATCAGCTTGGGGCTCAGGTACTGGCCGACGAAGCTCTCGTCCTTGAAGTTGTGCATCGCATGGTGCAGCGCCGGTAGCCAGGGCGTTCCGGCCAGGCCCGGGAACCAGGCCCGGTCCTCGTCAGTCGGGTTCTCGCAGATGCGCTTGATGTCGGTGTACATCGCAAAGCCCAGCGCGTAAGGGTTGATCCCGCTGTAGGCGCGCTCGCCGACCAGGGGCTGATAGACCACGTTGGTGTGCGACTTCAACCATTCGATCATCACGCCGTCGGTCAGGTGGCCGTCGTCGTACATCGTGTTCAGGAGCTTGTGGTGCCAAAAGGTGGCCCACCCCTCGTTCATGACCTGGGTCTGGCGCTGCGGATAGAAGTACTGCGCGACCTTGCGCACGATGCGCACCACCTCGCGCTGCCAGGGCTCGAGCAGCGGGGCGTTCTTCTCGACGAAGTAGAGCAGGTTCTCCTGCGGCTCGTCGGGGAAGCGTTTGGCCTCGGGTGCAGAGCCGTCCTTTTCGGCGCGCTTGGGCAGGGTGCGCCAGAGGTCGTTGACCTGCTGCTGCGCGTGGAATTCGCGATCCTTGCGCTCGGCCAGTTCCTGCGCCAGGGTCTTGCGGCTCGGGCGCTGGTAGCGGTCGACGCCGTGGTTGGCCAGCGCATGGCAGGAGTCGAGCAGGGCCTCCACCTCGTCCATGCCATGCCGCTCCTCGCATTCGGCGATGTAGTTCTTGGCGTAGACCAGGTAGTCGATGATCGACGACGCGTCGGTCCACATCCGAAACAGGTAGTTGCCCTTGAAGAAGCTGTTGTGGCCGTACGCGGCATGCGCGATCACCAGGGCCTGCATCGCCATCGTGTTCTCCTCCATCAGGTAGCTGATGCAGGGGTTGGAGTTGATGACGATCTCGTAGGCCAGACCCATGTGGCCGCGCTTGTAGTTCTTCTCGGTCGAGATGAACTCCTTGCCATAGCTCCAGTGACGGTAGTTCACCGGCATGCCGACGCTGGCGTAGGCGTCCATCATCTGCTCGGCGGTGATGACTTCGAGCTGGTTCGGGTAGGTGTCGAGGCCGAAGCGCGCCGCGGTGTCCCGGATCACACGGTGATATTCCTCGATCAGTTCGAAGCTCCAGTCGCTCGGGCCCGGCAATCGTTCGGCCGGGCGCGGCCCGGCCGGCAGCGGTTGGCCCTGGGCGCTCGGCAGTCTTTGCTTGCGATTTCTCATGCCGCCCTCGGCTCCGCGCCTTCCTTCTTGAACAGGTCGCGGAAGACGGGGTAGATCTGCGAGGCCTCGGTCGCCTTGCGCATCGCGAACTGCGGCATCACGCCGACCAGTTGCCCATACTCCTGCCACAGGTTCTGTTCTTCCTCGGCCACCTGCACGTAGGCGAAATAGCGCGTCAGCGGCAGGATCTTCTCGGCCAGCAGTTCGCGGCAGCGGCCGCTGTCATGGTGCCAGTTGTCGCCGTCGCTGGCCTGCGCGCCGTAGATGTTCCACTCGCTTGGGCTGTAGCGCGCGCGCACGATCTCCTCCATCAGCACCAGCGCGCTCGAAACGACCGTGCCGCCGGTCTCGGTGGCATGGAAGAAATTCTGCTCGTCGACCTCGGCGGCCTGGGTGTGGTGGCGGATGAAGACGATGTCGATCTTGTCGTAGTGCCGGGTCAGGAACAGGTAGAGCAGGATGAAGAAGCGCTTGGCCAGGTCCTTGCGGCCCTCGTCCATCGAGCCCGACACGTCCATCAGGCAGAACATCACCGCCTTGGAGGTCGGCACCGGCACGCGAACCCGATTGCGAAAACGCAGATCGATCGGGTCGAGGAAGGGGATGCGGGCGACCCTGGCGCGCAACTCGACGATTCGCACCTCGAGTTCCGAGATCTTCAGTCGCGAAGCGGCATCGCCGACCGGCGCAGCACGCAGCAGCGCTTCGAGTTCTTCCTCGAGCTCGCGCAGTTCGCGCCGCGCGTCGGCGCCGATAGCGATGCGGCGCCCGATCGCGCCGCGCATCGAACGCACCACATGCAGGTTGGTGGGCGTGCCGTCGCTGGTGAAGCCGGCTCGGTGGCTCTTCCACTCCGGCGTTTCGGCCAATTGCGTGCGTACGAGGTGCGGCAGCGCCAGGTCCTCGAAGAAGACCTGCATGAACTCTTCCTTCGAGAGCGTGAAGGTGAAGTCGTCCTCACCCTCGCCGGAGTCGCTGGCCTGGCCCTTGCCTCGGCCGCCCTCGCCGCCCTTCGGCCGCTCGATTCGGTCGCCCCGCACGTACTCCTTGTTGCCCGGGTGCACCATCTCGCGCGTGCCGCCGGGGCCGTGGTGGAACACCGGCTCGGAGATGTCCTTCTTCGGGATCGTGATGTCTTCGGCGCGCTCGATGTCGCGGATGCCACGGCCGTCGATCGCACGCTTGACCGCGTCCTTGATCTGGCCCTTGTAGCGGCGCAGGAAGCGCTCGCGATTGCCGATCGACTTGTTCTTGCCCGACAGGCGGCGATCGATGATGGACTGCAGCACTCGCCTTCCTTCAGCTCGACTTGCGCACCCGCAGATACCACTCGCAGAGCAGCCGCACCTGCTTGGAGGTGTAGCCCTTGGCCACCATGCGGGTGACGAAGTCCTCGTGCTTCTTGGCCTCGTCAGCGCTCGCCTTGGCGTTGAAGCTGATCACTGGCAGCAACTCCTCGGTGTTCGAGAACATCTTCTTCTCGATCACGGTGCGCAGCTTTTCGTAGCTGGTCCAGACCGGGTTGTTGCCATGGTTGTTGGCGCGCGCGCGCAGCACGAAGTTGACGATCTCGTTGCGGAAGTCCTTCGGATTCGCTATCCCGGCCGGCTTCTCGATCTTTTCCAGCTCGGCGTTGAGGGCCGAGCGGTCGAAAACCTCGCCGGTGTCGGTGTCGCGGTACTCGTGGTCCTGGATCCAGTAGTCGGCGTAGGTCACGTAGCGGTCGAAGATGTTCTGGCCGTACTCGGAGTAGCTTTCGAGGTACGCGGTCTGGATCTCTTTGCCGATGAACTCGGCGTAGCGCACGCCCAGGTGTTCCTTGATGAAGCCGAGGTACTTGTCTTCGAGCTCCTTCGGGAACTGCTCGCGTTCGATCTGCTGTTCGAGCACGTACATCAGGTGCACCGGGTTGGCGGCCACCTCCTGGCTGTCGAAATTGAAGACCTTGGAGATGATCTTGAAGGCGAACCGGGTCGAGATCCCGGTCATGCCCTCGTCGACACCGGCGTAGTCGCGGTACTCCTGGTAGCTCTTGGCGCGCGGATCGGTGTCCTTCAGGTTCTCGCCGTCGTAGACCTGCATCTTCGAGTACAGCGACGAGTTCTCCGGCTCCTTCAGGCGCGTCAGGATCGCGAACTGGCTCATCATCTTCAACGTGCCAGGGGCGCACTTGGCTTCGGCCAGTGAGGAATTGCGGATCAGCTTCTCGTAGATCTTGATCTCTTCGCTCACGCGCAGGCAGTACGGCACCTTGACGATGTAGATGCGGTCCAAGAAGGCTTCGTTGTTCTTGTTGTTGCGGAAGGCCTTCCACTCGCTCTCGTTGCTGTGCGCGAGGACGATGCCGTCGAAGGGGATCGCGCCGAAGCCCTCGGTACCCTTGTAGTTGTTCTCCTGCGTCGCGGTCAGCAGCGGGTGCAGCACCTTGATCGGCGCCTTGAACATCTCGACGAATTCCAGGAGGCCCTGGTTTGACAGGCATAGGCCGCCCGAGTAACTGTACGCATCCGGGTCGTCCTGGGCAAAGGTCTCGAGCTTGCGGATGTCGACCTTGCCGACCAGGGAGCTGATGTCCTGGTTGTTCTCGTCACCCGGCTCGGTCTTGCTGATGCCGACCTGTTTCAGGATCGACGGATGACGTTTGACGACCTTGAACTTGCGGATGTCGCCGCCGAACTCTTCCAGGCGCTTGACGGCCCAGGGCGACAGGATGCGCTGCAGGTAGCGCCGCGGAATGCCGTACTCCCTCTCCAGGATCGGGCCGTCCTCGACCAGGTCAAAGAGGCCCAGCGGCGATTCGTTGACCGGCGAACCCTTGATGGCGTACATCGGCACGTCCTGCATCAGCTGCTTCAAGCGCTCGGCGATCGAGCTCTTTCCGCCGCCGACCGGGCCCAGCAGATACAGGATCTGCTTTTTCTCCTCCAGCCCCTGCGCCGCATGGCGGAAGTAGGACACGACCTGCTCGATCGAATCCTCCATGCCGTAGAACTCGGCAAAGGCCGGGTAGATCTTGATGACCTTGTTGGCGAAGATGCGCGACAGGCGCGGGTCGTTGCGGGTATCGACCATCTGCGGCTCGCCGATGGCCTTGAGCATGCGCTCGGCCGCGGTGGCGTAGGCCAGCGGGTTCTTCTTGCACTCTGCAAGATAGTCCTCGAGCGACAGCTCTTCTTCGCGCGTGCGCTCGAAGCGTGCGGTGAAACTGCTGATGGCGTCCATGTGCGGACCTCCTGAGAAGGACGAGGCGACTGCAAGCAAGTTGCTTGCCGACGTCTGGGAAGTTCTGATGCAGTCCCGGCTTGACGGGCCCAGGCGGCATCAGAGCTTTCCGATCCTCCAGCACATGGAGCGTTGCGCAATCTTGATCGCAGCATCGCGCGGTCAGCGCCGGCCTATGGGCTGAGATGCGGCGTTTTCCGCCCACATTTCACGCCACAGGCCCTGCGCCCGCTCTCAACGCGCCGCATCGCCTGCTGGCTGACGCGGCACGCCTCGTTTTTAGTGCGATGCCCCGCGGCTGGCAAGTGCCGTTGCACGGCGTGTCGTGCACACCACAATGACCCGCGCACGACCGCGGAAGTTCCGGCCCGATGCTGTTCTGCCGAGAATCAGGTGTCAATCAGCGACGGATCCCAGGCATGCACCGTCTGCTGCTGCTCTCCGAGCTTCTCGATGTACAGATGCATCTTGTCGCCCGGCTTCAGGAACACCGGATTGGGCTTGATGCCGAGGCCGACACCGGGCGGCGTGCCGGTGGTGATCAGGTCGCCGGGCTGGAGGGTCATGAAGCGGCTGAGGTAGCTGACGATCTCGGCCGCACCAAAGATCATCGTCTTGGTGCTGCCCTTCTGGTAGCGATGGCCGTTGACGTCGAGCCACATCGAGAGGTTCTGCACGTCGCCGACTTCGTCGGTCGTGACCAGCCACGGACCGACGGGGCCGAAGGTGTCGCAGCCCTTGCCCTTGTCCCACTGGCTGCCGCGTTCGAGCTGGTATTCGCGCTCGGACACGTCATTGACGACGCAGTAGCCCGCCACGTGGGCCAGCGCGTCGGCCTGCGACACATAACGCGCGCGGCTGCCGATCACGATGCCGAGTTCGACCTCCCAGTCGCTCTTGACCGAGCCCTGTGGCAGCACCACCGGGTCATTGCAGCCGACCGCGCAGTCGACCGTCTTCATGAAGACGATCGGCTCCTTCGGGATCGGCATGTTCGACTCCGCCGCATGGTCGGCGTAGTTCAGGCCGATGGCGATGAACTTGCTCATGCCGGTCCAGGGCACCGCGAGGCGCCCCTGCGGTACGACCGGCAGGCCCTTCAGGTCCAGCGCGCGCAATGCGGCCAGTCCGGCCGGTGCCAGCGTGGCCGGCGTGATATCGGCGATCAGGCCCGACAGGTCGCGGACCCGGCCCTGGGCATCGAGCAGACCGGGTTTTTCTTGGCCCTTTGGGCCGTGGCGCAGCAGCTTCATGGGAATCGCTTTCTGGGTGGGTGAGTGAGTCAGTTCGACCAGCCGCCGTCGATGATCTGGGTCGTGCCGGTCGTGAACGCGGAATCGTCGCTGGCCAGGTAGACCGCCAGCGCGGCAATCTCCTCGGCCCGTCCGAGGCGGCCCATCGGCTGGCGCGCCGCGAAAGCCGCCGCCACTTGGGCGACGGTCTGGCCGCTGGCCTGGGCCTGGGCACCGATGCGCTGTCCCAGGCTCGGCGAGTCGACCGTGCCGGGGCAGATTGCATTGCAGCGGATGCCGCGGGTCACGAAGTCGGCCGCGATCGACTTGGTCAGGCCGACCACCGCCGCCTTGGTCGCGCCGTAGACGAAGCGGTTCGGCACCGCCTTGATGCTGCCCGCGACCGAGGCGACGTTGATGATCGAGCCGTGGCCCTGCGCCAGCATGCCGGGCAGGAAGGCCTTGATCGAGCGGTACTGCGAACGCACGTTCAGCTCGAAGCCGAAGGCCCATTCGTCCTCGGTGCAGTCGAGCACCGTGCCGGCATGCACGACGCCGGCGCTGTTGAACAGGATGTCGATCGCGCCGACGGCCTGTGCCGCGGCCGCAATCGCCGCTGCGTCGGTCACGTCGAGCACGCGCGTCGTGCAGCCGGTTTCGGCCGCCAGGCTCTGTAGCAGCGTCGCATTGATGTCGGTCGCGATCACGCGAGCTCCTTCTCGGGCGAAGGCTTCGGCGGTGGCGCGACCGATGCCCTGGCCGGCGGCGGTGAGAAAGGCGGTCTTGCCCGCCAGGCGTGGTGATTGGCTCATTGCAGGTGTCGGGGGTAAGGGGTTCGTGTCATGGCCGCAGCGTAGCCGCAACGCCGCGTTCTTGCAGGCCTTGCAGCCATGGCGCCAGCGCAGCGACCAGGCGCGGCTCGCCGGCCAGGTCGCCGAAGACCGGCGCGAACCGCGTCAGTCGCTCGGCGCGATCGCGTGGATCGGGCAAGGCCATGGTTTCACGCGACAGGCTCTGCAGCGCAGCGGCGAGCGGATCATCGATCGGATATTCACGCCCCGCCTCGTCGCGCCCGCGCAGGAAGTGCAGCCAACCGGCCAGCGCAAGCGCCAAGTGGGCGATCGGCGCACCGGCCGCGAGCCGGTCGCGCAGCGTGGCCAGCAGGCGTTGCGGGATCTTCTGCGAACCGTCCATCGCGATCTGGGCACAGCGGTGCGCGAGCGCCGGATTCGCAAATCGCTGCAACAGGCGTTCGCGGTAGTCGAGCGGCACGGCGACGCCGCTGAGCGTCGGCTCGACCTCCTCGCGCA
>DATDES010000227.1:0-3820 GCA_036522975.1 Burkholderiaceae bacterium
GGACTGGCTGTTGCGCCGCCTGGCGTTGGCCTTCGCGCTGATCGGCGTAGCGGTCGCGCTGCTGGTGGCTCTGATGGTGGTCGCCAGCATCGCCGGCCGCTCGCTGATGCGGGCACCGATCCCGGGCGACGTCGAGATCACGCAGTTCGGCATCGGGCTGTGCATTTCTCTGTGCTTGCCGTGGTGCCAACTGCACCGCGCGAACATCATCGTCGACTTCTTCACCCAGCGCCTGGACGCACGCCGTATCCAGGTCCTGGACGGCATCGGCGCGCTGCTGCTGGCGCTGATGTGCGCACTGCTGGCGTGGCGCACCGGCGTCGGCGCGTTTGCAGTGCACGAAGCGCATGAGGCAACGATGATCCTGGACCTGCCGGCGTGGTGGGGCTACGCGTCGCTGGCCCCCGGACTGGCGCTGGCTGCGCTGATCGCCCTGGTGCAGGCGACGCGGCACTTCCGCGGTCTGGAGGTGGCATGACGCCGACGGTGATCGGCCTCACGATGTTCGCCGGCATGCTGGCGCTGATGGCGGTGCGCGTGCCGATCGCCGCGGCGATGTTCATTCCCGGCGCGCTCGGCTACTGGGCAATGAGCAACGAGCCGGCGCTGCTGAACCTGCTCAAGGGCAGCGCCGTGGCGCGCCTCACGGTGTACGACCTGAGCGTCATTCCGCTGTTCCTGCTGATGGGCCAGTTCGCCACCCAGGGCGGCCTGTCCAAGGCCCTGTTCAAGGCCGCGGCGTCCTTCGTCGGCCACATCCGTGGCGGCCTCGGCATGGCCTCGGTACTGTCGGCGGGCGCCTTCGGCGCCGTCTGCGGCTCGTCGGTCGCGACCTCGGCAACGATCACCCAGGTGGCCTACCCGGAGATGAAGGCGCATGGGTATTCGGGGCGCCTGTCGACCGCCGCGCTGGCCGCCGGTGGCACCCTCGGCATCCTGATCCCGCCCTCGGTGCCGCTGGTCGTGTACGCCATCCTGACCGAGCAGAACATCGCCAAGCTCTTCGCCGCGGCGATGGTGCCGGGGATCCTGGCGATGCTCGGCTACGTGGTCGTGATCGGCATCTACTGCCGCGTCCGCCCCGACCTGGCGACGCCGAGCGAACCCCTGCCCTGGCCGGCTCGCTGGCAGGCGCTGTGGGGCATCTGGCCGATCGTGGTGATCTTCTTCATTGTCTTCGGCGGCATCTATGCCGGCGTGTTCTCGCCGACCGAGGGCGCCGCCGTCGGCGCCATCGCGACCATGGTCGCCGGACTGGCGCAGCGCGAGCTGTCGCTGGCCGGCGTCCGCGCCAGTTTCATCGGCACTGCAGAGACCTCGGCGATGGTGTTCATGATCTTCCTCGGCGCCGACATGATGAACGCCGCACTGGCCCTGACCGCGATGCCGGCCGCGCTGGCCGACTGGGTGGGCCACCTCCAGGTGTCGCCGCTCGTCATCGTCGCCAGCATCCTCGGCTTCTACGTGCTCCTCGGTTGCGTGATGGACGAGTTGTCGATGCTGCTGCTGACGATTCCGGTGATCTTCCCAGCCGTGATGAGCCTGGACCTTTGGGGCCTGGGACCGCAGGACAAGGCCATCTGGTTCGGCATCCTGGTCCTGATGACCGTGGGCATCGGCCTGATCGCGCCGCCGGTGGGCCTGAACGTATACGTCGTCAACACCATCGCCAAGGACGTGCCGATGTCCGAGACCTACAAGGGCGTCTTCCCCTTCCTCGCCTGGGATGCCTTGCGCGTGATGCTGCTGTTGGCGTTCCCGATGCTGAGCCTGGGGCTCGTGCGGCTGCTGTACGGCTCAAGCTAGGCCGGCGTCGCGAGCTTGAGCCCGAGGATGCCGGCGACGATCAGTCCCAGGCTGATCAGCCGCCCGGCGTTGGCCGACTCGCCGAGCAGCACGATCCCGAGGATCGCCGTGCCCACGGCGCCCACGCCGACCCAGACCGCGTAGGACGTTCCCACCGGCAAGGACTTCATCGCGATGCCGAGCAGGCCGAGACTGACAGCCATCGCCGTGACGGTCCCGACGGTCGGCCAGAGCCGTGTGAAGCCCTCGGTGTACTTCAGGCCGATGGCCCAGCCGACTTCGAACAGGCCGGCGACGATGAGAACGAACCATGCCATGCGAGCCCCCTTTGCTTGACGGTTCTATCAAGCATAGTGGCGACGCCTCTGCGTCGCTCGGGTTCGAATCAGCGCGGCAAGCCGATCACCGTGCCTTCGCGCCGCGCGTCGGCGGCACCGTACTGCTTGCCGGTCTTCAAGTCGACCAACACCGCCTGCACCGAGCCGATATCGCCCGGATTGCCCACGGTGTAGCCGAGCGCGGTCAGGCCGTCGACCGTCGCTTGCGGAAAGGGTTTCGCCGGCCAGATGCCGTTGTCGCGCGCAATCGTGCTGCCGGTACTGGTAACCGATACCCGCGGCGCATCGATCGCCTCCTGCAGCGTCATCTTGTGGTCGATCAGGTTCAGCGTGACGTTCAGCACCGAGTTGATGATCGTCGAGCCGCCGGGCGAGCCATAGGCGATCAGCGGCTCGCCATCGGGGTTGAAAATCATCGCCGGCGTCATGCTGCTGCGCGGGCGCTTGTGCGGCTGCACGTCGTTGTAGCCGGGCCCGCCGGTGAAGTCGTTGGTCGTCGGCGCGGTGTTGAAGTCGGTCAGCTCGTTGTTGAGCAGGAAGCCGTGGCTCTTGAACGAGCCGTCTGCGTTCTTGTAGCCAGCGAACACGCCGATCCCGTGCGAGGACTCGATCGTATTGGTGTACGACACCATATTGCCCCACTTGTCGACCACCGACAGGTGGGTCGTCGTCTCGCCAGGGCCGGTGACAGGCTCGGCAACGGCCAGCCGCGTTGCGGCCTTCAGGCCCGCCATTTCGTAGGGGCGCGGGTCGGCGGCCACCGGGTTCGGTGTGATCCGCGCTCCCGGCACGATGGCCGCGCCGCGCAGGCCGGTGTATTCCGGATTCAGCAGGCCCTTCATGGGCACCGAGACGAAGTCGGCGTCGCCCATCCAGACGCCGCGGTCGGCAAAGGCCAGGCGCATCGCATCGGCCATCACGTTGACGGTCTTGGTGCTGCCGAAGCCGAAGCCCTGGCTCGCGTCACCGATCGGGAAGCGCTCGAGCATCTTCAGCATCTGGATCATCGTCAGGCCACCCGACGAGGGCGGCGACATGGCCTTGATCCGGTAGCCGCGGTAGGTGCTCTCGGTCGGCACGCGCTCGTTGACCTGGTAATTCGCCAGGTCGGCGAAGCTCATGCTGCCGCCCTTGCCGGGCGCGATGGCACCGGTGGGCGGGAGCGGGCCTTCCTTGTTGAACTTCTGCCCTTCGACGATGCCCTTGGCGATGTCGCAGCCCTTGTCAGGCATATAGAGGTAGAAGCAGTCGGGGCCATGGGCGGCGATCAGGCGGAAGGTCTCGGCCAGCGGCTTGTTCTGGATCAGCGAGCCGACCACCGGGGGGCCACCATTCGGGCAGAAGAACGCCGCCGACTCGGGCGAATTCTGCGAGCGGCCGTTGCAACTCACCGCGGCATAGCGCGGCGTGGCAGCGAAGCCTTCGTCGGCGAGCTTGAGCGCCGGTTGCAGCACGGTGGCGAGTGAGAGATTGCCGTACTTATTGAGCGCCTGCGCCGTGCCGCGCACCATGCCGGGCACCCCGACCGCCACGCCCTGCAGCGACGAATTCGGCACGCCGACGAACATGTCGGGCGTGGCGCCGGCCGGCACCCGTTCTCGGGTGTCGATCGCGAAAGTGCGGCCGCTCGCGGCCAGGTGGATCATCATGAAGCCCCCGCCACCGACGCCAGCCGA
>DATDES010000228.1:0-2275 GCA_036522975.1 Burkholderiaceae bacterium
GAACGAGCCGGTTTCGGTGACCCGTTGGCGCTCGCCACTGAAGTTGGCCGTCACGGACGGCAGCGAGAAGCTGTGCGACAGGTCCAGCAGGGCCCGCGACTCGTCGATGCGCGCGACGGCGCGGCCGAGGTCGGTGTTGTTCTGGAGGGCCTCGGCCACCAGGGCGCTCAGCACCGGATCCTTGAACGAATTCCACCAGTCGACGGCCACCGGCTGCGGCGCGCCCGTGTTCTGCGGCAACTCGAGCACCGGCGGCGCAGTCTGGCCGCCCGGCGGAAGAATGGATTCGCAGCCGCCGAGCAGCAGCAAAGCGGCGCCAGTAGCAGCGGCGCGCGCGCAGCGCGCGAGAAGGGCGCGGCTCATCGCAGGTCTCCTTCGTCCTTGGCCTCGGCCTCGGCACGGATCGCCGCCGTGCTGCGCGACTCGCGCAGCTTTCTGGCCGTGATCACCTTGTAGAACATCGGCACGAAGAAGATCGCCAGGAAGGTCGCGGCGAGCATTCCGCCCATCACGCCGGTGCCGACGGAGCGCCGCGCGCCTGCGCCCGCACCGGTCGAGAAGGCGAGCGGCAGGACACCGAGGATGAAGGCCAGGGAAGTCATGATGATCGGCCGGAAGCGCAAGCGCGCCGCTTCGAGCGCGGCGGCCGATGCGCTCATGCCTTCGTGGAACTTCAGCGATGCGTACTCGACGATCAGGATCGCGTTCTTTGCCGCCAGGCCGAGCAGGGTGACGAGACCGATCTGGAAGTAGACGTCGTTGGTCATGCCGCGCAGCCACACCGCGGCCAGCGCGCCGAAGGTGCCGAAGGGCAGGGCCAGCAGCACCGACAGCGGCAATGACCATTTTTCGTATTGCGCCGACAGGATCAGGAAGACCATCACCGCGCCGAGCGCCAGCGCCAATGCCGAGGTGCCAGTCGCGCGTTTCTCCTGGTACGAGGCCCCGCCCCAGTCGTGGCTGAAGTCGGGTGGCAGCACTTCCTTTGCGATGCGCTCGACCTCGGCGATCGCCTGGCCCGAACTGACGCCGGGCGCGCCCTGGCCGAACAGCTTGACGGCCGGCAGGTTGTTGAAACGGTCCAGGGTTTCGGGGCCCGACGAAAACCGCACCGTTGCCAGCGATGACATCGGCACCATCTCGCCGCTGCTGCTGCGGATCCAGATCCGGCCGATATCGTCGGGCCGTTTGCGGTACGAGGGCTCGGCCGACATCAGCACCTGCCAGGCGCGGCCCGACTTGGTGAAGTCGTTGACGTAGGCGCTGCCGAGCGTAGCGGCGAGGGTGTTGAAAAGCTCGTCGAGCGGTACGCCCAGGGCCTTGGCGCGTTCGCGGTCGACGTCGACCGACAGCTGCGGCGTCGCCGCGCGCCACAGGGTCTGCACGCCGCCGAGCTGCTTGCTCTGCGCCGCCGCGCCCATGAACTGCTGGGATACCTCGGCCAGGCGCTTGGCGCCACCTTCACCGCGGTTCTGCAGGTACAGCTCGAAGCCGCCGGCGGTCCCGAGACCGAAGATCGGCGGCGGGTTGAAGGCCAGCACCAGGGCTTCCTTGATGTGCCCGGTCTTCATGAACAGCTCACCGACCAGGGCCTGCACTGGCATCGGGCGCTCGTTCCAGTGCTTCTGCGTGACGAAGATCGTGGCCGCGTTGTTGCGGTAGCCGCCACCGAGGAAGTCGAAACCGGTGAAGGCGATGACGTTCTCGTTGGCCGGGTTCGACCGGATGATCTCGATCACCTCGCCAACGACCTTGTCGGTGCGTTCGAGCGAGGCACCGTCGGGCAGGATCACCGCGCTGATGAACCAGCCCTGGTCCTCGTCGGGCACCAGTGAGCCCGGCGTGATGCGCCACAGGCCGGCCGCCAGCGCGACCATGCCGGCGAACAGCAGCAGGCCGATGCCGGCGCGCCGGACCATGAAGCCGACGCCGTTGACATAGTTGCCGGTCACGCGCAGGAAGCTGCGGTTGAACCAGGTGAAGAAACGGCCGGGTTCCTTGTGGCCCTTCTTGAGGATCATCACGCACAGGCTGGGCGTCAGCGTCAGCGCGACGATGCCAGAGATCACCACCGCGATCGAGATCGTCGCCGCAAATTGCCGATACAGCTCGCCTGACAGGCCGCCGAGGAAGGCGATCGGCACGAACACCGCACACAGCACCAGCACGATGGCGATGATCGGGCTTGTGACCTCCTCCATCGCCTTGATCGCCGCGTCGCGCGCCTCGAGGTGCTGCTCCCGCATGATGCGCTCGATGTTCTCGAGCACGACGA
>DATDES010000229.1:0-10623 GCA_036522975.1 Burkholderiaceae bacterium
CGTTGCGCGGCGGGTTCGACGAGCAGGCGCTCACCGTCAGTGCCAGGACCGAAACGCAACAGGCGAGCGCAAATCTGGGTGAACTCATGGATTTACCTCGATCGGTTGAGGGACGGATTGACCACCGGTATCGGGGCCTGAACCGAGTGTCCGAGGCCGTCCGGTGACCGCCTATCGGCGCCCGGCGCAACTTAGCGTAGGTCACGCCCTACGCGGCGAGTCACAGCCAGTACTCCCACGCACGCGCGAATAATTCCTTGACGCGCAAATCGACCCCCCGCTGCTCCCAGGTCTGCAGCGTGATCTCTTCCGACGCGGCCAGGTCCTGATCGAACATGGACTGCAACTGCTTACCGAACTCGGCACCGAGCACCACGGCATTCAGCTCGTAGTTGTGCAAGAAGCTGCGCCAGTCGAGATTGGTCGAGCCGACCGTGGCCCACACGCCATCGATCAGCGCAGTCTTCGAGTGAAGGATCACGCCGCGGCGCTCGAAGATCTTGACGCCGGCGCGCAGCAGGCGGGCGTAGTAGCGACGACCGGCGTGGAAGACCAGCCACGAGTCGCTCTGGCTGGGCAGGATCAGGGTCACGTCGACCCCACGCTGCGCCGCCGCTTCGAGCGCGGCCAGGAGCTGCGGGTCGGGCACGAAATAGGCGTTGGTGATCCGTACGCTGGTCTCGGCGATGCCGATCGCCGAAAGGAGGGTCGCGTAGATCTGGCTGTAGGGCTCTTCGGGTGAGCTGCCGATCGCACGCACCACGTCAGGACCGATGACCCGCGGCGGCGGGAAGTAGTTCTTCCCCCTCATCGGTGGGCCCTTCTGCTGCTCCCAGGTGGCGAGAAAGAGCTTCTGAAACTCGGCCACTGCCGGCCCCGTCAATTGCAGGTCGGTGTCGCGCCAGGCGGGCCCGCGCTCGGCGCCGTCACGTGCCCCGGCCGACGGGCCCTTCTTCCGCGAACCGCCGGAGTAGACGCTGCTGATGTTGATGCCGCCGAGGAACGCGGTGCGCCCATCGACGATCAGCAGCTTGCGGTGGTCGCGCTGGTTCAGCTCCCAGGTCTTTCGCGCGGCCAGGGGGTTGACTGGGTTGAACTCCAGCACCCGGATGCCGGTCGCGGCCATGCGCTCGAAGAGCGCAGGCGGGGTCCCGATCGTGCCGACACTGTCCCGAATCAGATTGACCTGCACACCCTGCCCCTGCTTGGCCATCAGGGCGGCGGCGAAGCGCTGGCCCACCTCATCGTCGTCCAGGATGTAGGTCTCCATGTTGATGTGGTCCCTCGCCGCACCGATCGCTGCCAGCATGGCCTGGTAGGTCGCCGGGCCGTCCTTCAGCAGACGGACCTCGTTGCCGGTCGTCAGCGGGCTGCCGACGATGGCCTCCTCGAGCGCGAGGTGGCGCTCGAAGATGTCGCTGTCCTTGCCGCCGCTCTTCAGGCGTTCCAGCACAGCCTTGCTTTGCGCAGCCGACAGCGGCCCGCGAGCGCCTTCGATCTGCACCGGCGTGCCCGGCGGCCGCGCGAGATCCGGCACGATCATCGGCACGTTGCCGCAGCCGACCAGCCCCAGCGCGACGCAGAGCAGCAGCCAGGGGACGAAGGACCGATGTCGTGGCGGGCTCATCCTTACGGCTTCGCGCTCACGTCCCCGACGCCGAGGGGCCAGGCCGCGCGCACCAGCGCCAGCACGGCGAGCCACGCACCCCCGTGGAGCGTCAGCATCCCGTCACCTAGCGTCAAAGTCGTCCCATCAAGAGCAGCACGATCACGACAATGAGCAAAAGGCCAACCCCTCCGCTGGGAGCGTAGCCCCAGCTCTTGCTGTGGCCCCAGCTCGGCAGGACACCGATGAGGATCAGGATCAAAACGATCAATAGGATGGTGCCCAGCGTCATGTCGAACTCCTCAGATTGTTGTGGGGACAGCTACTTACTTCGACGGGCCTGAGGCCGGCGGCGGGACAACAATCACGGTGGAGCCGTCGCCGGGCTTCCCGGGCTGTCCGGGCTCGCCGGTCGGGCCCTGCGGACCGGCGGGTCCGGGCACAGGTACGGGCACGGGCACGGGCACGGCCACCGGCGCGGGTGCCGGCGCCGGCGCGGTCGCGGGAGGCACATTGACGACGGTAGGCTTGTCGCAGGCGGCGAGGGCCACAGTGGCAAAGAGCAAGACGAGTGGGATCGATGGTTTCATGGCAGGGGTCCTTCAGAAGTTGAGTCCTGTCCGGGCAGGTGCTGGCTCACCGCGGTCAGGTTAGGGTGTTACCCGGCGAGGTTAAGTGCGGTGGCGAACAATGTCTCCTCGCGTCTTGGCGCTCAGAACTTGCCGCGAAGATAAATCGCTGCCCCGCCGCGACGCGTGCGCAGCGACAGGCGGTAGCCAGAGTCGAGCTGCAGACCGATCGCGCCACGCTCCAGGCCCAGGGCCGACTTGGCGGGCTTCCACTCCACGCCGAGCTTGGTCTCGCCTCCTGGCGCCAACGGGTCGGTGCTGAAGTCGTGCAGGCTGTTGGCGCCGCGAACGCCGGACGCATTGGCGAAGACCACATGCTGTTCGGACACGCGGTAGCGCACGCCGAGGTTCATCGTCGGCGCGGCGCCGACGCGTTGCGAGTTGGGGAAGGCAAACACCTCCAGCGGCGGCGCGCTGGACTGCTCATGGTTCTGAAGCCCGGTTGCGCTGAATGACTGCGCCAGCGACTCACCCGCCCACATCGCCAGCAGCACCACCACCGGCGCGCCGAGGCGCACGGGCAAGGAGTTGACGTTCGGGGTGAACATGGTGCTGCTCTAAGTAGCGCCAGTCTGGTCGGGCGCAATCGGCGGGTCTGTCAGCCAAGCCTGAGACCGATCGTAGGACGGCAGGTGGCTCTTCTGCCGGTTCACTTCGACGCCCGCGCGACCTCGCTGCGCTGGATCAGCTTTCTGCACTCGTTGCCGCCGCGCGCCGCGGCCTCGGCGGAGCCGGGATCGAGCAGTGGCAGCAGCGCCGCGAGCGGCTGGATCAAGCCCAGCAGCAAGGCCCCCGCGACCCTGCCGCCGACGGCCGTCTTCTCCAGCGACACCTGGGGTTGCGCCAGACTGCCGCGAACCCTGAGCGGTGTGCGCAGCGCGAGTGGACTGAAATCCTTCGGGCTGACCACGGCGCGCAGGTCGAGCGCTTCGTCGGCCAGTGACACCGAGCCGGTGAGCCAGACCGTCGAGTCGGTCGTGTCCACCACCATCGTGCGTGCGCGAAAAATGCCGTTCTCGGCGACCAGGTCGGCCGCGGCGCAAGTCACCGGCAGGGCGTCGTCGCCGCGCAGCAGAACGCCCAGGCTCTGTGCCAGGTCAACACCCGCAGCCTCGATCGCCAAGTGCGAGATCGCGCCGCCACGCAGCGCGGTGCGTGCCTGACCGTGCAGACTGGCCAGGATCTCGGCGGTCGAACGGCCTTGCCCGGCCAAGGTCGCACGGCCATCCAGGCGGCCTGACACGAACGGTGGCGCAGCGTTGGCCCGCGGCTGGCGGATCCAGTGCTCCAGGCGCACATCGCTCCAGCGCAGATCGGCCTTCCACAACGCCTTGGCAGCGCGCCCGTCGAGCGCCAGTTCGCCGCCCAAGCGCCCTTGCGCCGTACGTGCATCGAGATTGCGCACGTTCAACACGCCGCCGTGCAGCTGCAGGTGCCCACGCAGGGGCCGCAGCGGTTCGAGCAGGGCGGTATTCAGGTCCACGCTGTCGATGTCGATCAGCACGTTGGCGTCCATCGCGCGCAGGGCGGGAAGGTCGAAGGGCCGATTGGGGAGTACCTTGCCGGCGCCGCGTGGCGCTGCGGCCAGTACCACTAGCGGTGCCGATGCAGCTGGCGCAGCCACCGACGCCGCTGCCACTGCCGGCGTGGTGCCCAGCACCGGGCCCAGGTCGGCCAGGAGCAGGCGTGCGCCGCCGAGGCGCCCAGACAGCAGGGGCACGCGCCCGCTCCCGTCGTAGACGAAGTCCCCATTGAGGCGGCTGGCACCGATGGTCGCCGCATCGACAACGACGCGCCAGTTCTGGGCGTCACGGTGCACCGTGCCCTCGGTCTGGAAGGCCGCGGTGGTCGGCAAGGTGACGCCGACCCAATCGCCTACCGCCGCCAGCGAAGGACCCTTAAGCCGGTAGCGTCCCGCCAGTCCGTCCAGATGCAGCGCATCGGCCGCGGTGCCCGTAAAGTTCAGCTCGGTCCGGCCGAGCGATGCCGTCAGGCGCAGCGGGATCGGCCCGATCGGTTCGTGGCCCGCGGGCACGACGCCGCTCGCGACCAGTTCGAGCTTCAACGGCAGGCGGCGCACCTGGCCACTGGCATCCAGACGCAGCACGCCGCTCGCCGGCGCCAAAGCACGTCTATCCGGCGGCGTCTCGGCGCCGATCCACGACACGCGCGCCTGCACGTTGACGGCCAGCGGCTCATCGCGGTAGGTCAGCGTGCCGGTGCCCAGTTGGAGATTGCCAAACGCCGGCAGTGCCGGCCGCGACGCGTCCGCCTGCGGCCCGGCAGGCCAGGACGTGCGCCCGTCGCTCAGGCGTTCCAAGTGGGCATCCAGGCGCTCGGCCGAGAGGCTCTGGATGCGCAGACCCTGGCCGCGCCGCGCGCGCCACAGATCGCGGTAGCGCAACTCGAGCGCCAGATCCTCAGCGCGCAACAGGTGCGGCGTCGCGCTCCAGTCCGGCGCGTCGATTTCGATGTGCGCGGCGTGCAGCCGCAAGCCGCCAATCAGGCGAAGCTGGAAACCCGCGCCATCGGCAAGCACTACACGCCGGGCGAGCGCTTCCGACAGCATCTGCTGCAGCGGCCCGGCCAGCCAGGGCCAACCCATCGCTTCGGCCACCGCGAATGCGGCGGCGGCCGTCAATAGCGCAGAAGCGATCACCCAGCGCCAACGACGCGGCGCTCGGGTCGTGTCCGTGATCATTCCGCCGTGCCCGGCGCCGGTGACGCAACGCTCAGTGATGCAGGCACGAATCGGATGGTGCAAGCGGGCAAATGCAAGGCATGGCGTGCTCGCGCCCGACCATCGCTCGGGCAAAGAGGTAGTTGTTGCGCGCGCGCTCGCTCAGCGCGTCGAGATCGACCCGCCCACCGGCATCGCAGGGGAACGCCAGTGCCCGGCCGGGCGAGAACAACGAGTTGAACCGCACTTCGAACGGGGACACGACAGGCGAGGCTTTCATGTTGGACTCCTGGCATTGCACGGGGTGTCCGTGCCTGATGCCATCATTTCGCGAGCCCCAGGGCCGGGATATCGGCGTGCGACGCCTGAGGCTGTCGGCAAGGTTCGCAAACAATGGCTTGCAGCGTCCTACACCGGGCTAGCATCGGCATGTGGCGAGCGCTCCGGTCCGCGGCCCCGTCCTACAGCGGTTTGGGATCGCCGGCCCTGGGCAGATGGCAACACCCTCGGCAGCATGCACACTGTGCCGACACAGAGTCGGCGAAGGAGCACACGCGGTGAAACGCCTCATTCCCCTGTTGATGACGGGCTATGCGTTGTGGCAATGGAACCGGCGCCGGCAGCAGCGCATTCACGCCAGCGAGGGCGAGAACAGCACCGCCAAGCCGGCGGCGGTCACTCGCTGGGAGGGCGAGGGCGGCGCGCTGCGCGACGGCCCTCGACACCCCACGGCGTGACTGCAGGTCCGCCGCTCGCGGGCTGGCTGCAACGGCACGGCAGGATCGCCCTGTGGCTGGGCCTGTGCTGGGTCCTTGCTGAATCACCGCAGGCGTGGGCGCAGAGCGCAGCCGTGCTGCAAGCGCGTCACGGCGCCTTGCAGGACAAGTTGGCGAGCAATGCCTTCCAGCGCCCCTTGGTGCTCGAATCGAGCGAAGCGTCGAGCGGTTTGAAGGGCGACATCTACGCCCGCATCGACCAGCCCTTCACGATACTCGCCGCCGCGCTCGGGACCGGGTCGCACTGGTGCGACATCCTGATCCTGCATCTGAACGTCAGCCAGTGCCGCTTCAGCGGCGCCGCACCGAACGAGACGCTGCAGTTGGCCATCGGGAGCAAGTACGACCGCCCGCTTGAACAGGCCTATCGGTTGACGTTTGCCTACCGCCTGGTCGCGGCACAGCCAGACTACCTGCACGTGTCGCTGACGGCCGATGAAGGGCCACTCGACACCCGCGACTACCGCATCACCCTCGAGGTGGTGGCCCTCGACGCCCGACGCAGCTTCCTGCACCTCTCCTACGCCTATGACTATGGGGCGGCAGCACGCCTCGCAATGCAGGGTTACCTGGCGACGCTGGGGCGCGACAAGGTCGGTTTCAGCGTCATCGGCCGCAAGCTCGATGGCCAACCGCAATTCATCGGCAGCACGCGTGGCGTGGTCGAACGAAACACGATGCGCTACTACCTGGCGATCGAGGCTTACCTCGGCGCACTGACCCTGCCCCGTGCCCAGCAGTTCGAAAGGCGCCTGGCCGATTGGCACAGCGGCGTCGAGCGCTATCCACTGCAACTGCACGAACTCGAACGCGACGAGTACCTCGCCTTGAAACGTGCCCAGGTACAGCGCCAGCAGGCCGCCGGCGGCTGAGGGCCCGTCAGTCCCCGAGCAACTCGCCCACTGCCTTGAGGTCCTCGACGCGGTCGCAAACCGCCTTGATCACCATCAGGATCGGCACACCGAGGAAAAGGCCCCAGATCCCCCACAGCCAGCCCCAGGCCAGCACGCCAACGAACACCGCCACCGGGTTCATGCGGCTGGCGCGGCCGGTCAGCCAGGGTGTCAGCAGGTAGCCCTCGAGGCTGTTGATCAGCAGGGCCACGCCACCTATCAGCAACGCCATCTCGAAGGAGCCGAACTGCACGAAGCCCAGCAGGGCCGACGCGCCGGTGACGACGATGCTGCCGAAGTAAGGTATGAAGTTGAGCACGAACGTGACCACGCCCCAGACGCCAGCGTTGTCCACCCCGATCCACAGGAAGGCCAGCCAGGTCGCCACGCCGACCAGTGCGCTGGTGAAGACCTGCACCATCAGGTAGCGCTGGATATGAAGGTCCACCTCGTCCAGGGCCTGAAGCGTGAGCCGTTTCTGACCGAAGGTCGGCCCCGCGATCCGGACCATCTTGCGCCGGAAGGTGTCGCCCGAAGCGAGCAGGAAGAAGGTAAGAAAGATCACCACCGTCACCTGGCCGATGGCCGCCGCCAGGCCGAGTGCGCCGGGCCACAGATAGTCCTTCACATTGAAGCGGGGTTTCTCGATCTGGACCTTGGTGACGCCCCGCGGGGGGGCCGGCCCAGGGGTGGCGCCCTGTTCGGCCGCACGCTCGATTTCCGTGGCGGCCTGCTGCACCCTCTCGATCGGGTCGGCCTTGACCTGACTGCGCTGGCTCTCGATGCCGCGCCGCAGTTTCTGCGCCGACTCGGGCAGCGACTCGATCATCGACACCGCATCATCACTGAGCGAATAGACGAGCGAACCGACGCCGCCGACCAGGCAGACCACGACCAGGGCCGCGGCAAACGTGCGCGGCAGGTGCAGCCGCATCATGCGGTCCACCACCGGCGTCAAGGCATAGCTGAAGATCAGCCCCAGCAGCAAGGGCACGATCAGCGCACTGGCCCAATGCAAGACCCACAGGCCGGCCAGCGTCGCGATCACGACCAGCGCGACGCTGCGCACGTTCACCGGCGCCGTCAGTACAACGCCCGGATCGTCCTGGGTCGAGGCCAGTGGCGGCGGATCCTGCGCGTCGGCCGCGGCCATCGCAGCGTCGGTCGCCACCTCGTTTTCGACGGCCACCGCCGCGGCGACCGTGCCGGCGGGCGTGGAAGGGGGCGTCATGCTGCTGCCCTCCCGAGACGGCCGCGGCGCGGGCGTTCCCCTGGCGTCAGCCCAGCAACTCCGTATAGGCCTTTCGGTCGGTGGCGTAGCAGTCGCAAGCGGCTGCTTCGAGGCCGCGGCGGTCGAGCACCTTCAACTCCCCGCGGTGGTACTCGATCAGCCCGCTGCGCTGCAAGGTGCTCGCCGCCACCGTGATGCCGACGCGGCGTACGCCCAGCATGTAGGCCAGGAATTCCTGGGTCATGCGGAAGTGGTCGGTGTGGGCGCGGTCCTGGCTCATCAGCAGCCAACGCGCCAGGCGTGGACCGATCAGGTGAAAACGCAGGCAGGCCGCAGACGCCGCCAGCTGCCCCATCATCACGTAGAGGTAGCGGTTGAGCGTGCGCTGCATCGCGGTGCTCTGCGCCAGTTGCTTGCGAAAGGCCACCGTGCCGATGCGGCAGGCCGTTCCCGCACCCTGCACCAGTGCATGCAAGGGCACTGTCGTCACGCCCAGGGCCAGTTGCGCGCCCAGCATGCCCTCTCGGCCGACCATGCCGACCTCCAGGGCCGGCTTGCCGTCGACCGGTACCACCAGCGAGATGAAGCCCTCGAGCGGGAAGTAGACGTGGCGTGTCGCCTTGCCCGGCTCGCACAGGACTTCGCCCAGCACCAAGGGCACTTCCTCGCAGGAGGCGGTCAGGCGCAGGCGGTCGGGGCGCGGCAGGCGCTCGATGAGATGGTTGTGGGCAGCGGTGATGGAGGCTTTCGTCGCGGTGGCCCGGCAAGCGACGGGGCGCGGCAAGGCGCACGAGGCCGTCGCCCGGCAGTGGCCTGGGAGGCGTGAGTCTGGGCAACACCTTGAGCGGTGTCGGTCTGCCAACGCACATAGCGCGCAATCAATCGCCGGCTCAGGCCGGCATGGCCATGCGCTGCGGCGCGGGCAGCAGGCGCTGGTATTCCCTCTTCGCCGTCGCGTAGCACTCGCAGGTGCGCTGCTCGAGGCGCCCGCGGTCGAGCACGGCGATGTGGCCGCGGCGGTAGCTGATCACGCCGGCCGCGCGCAACCTTTGCGCGGCAGCCGTCACGCCTTCGCGGCGCACCCCCAGCAGGCTCGACACACCCTCGTGCGTGAGCACCAGTTCATCGATCGACGAGCGGTCCAAACCGAGCAGAAGGCGCCGGCAGAGTTGCTGGTCGATCGAATGGTGGCGGTTGCACGCGGCCGTCTGCGCCACCTGCGCGATCAAGGCCTGGGTGTAGCGCAGCAGGCAAGCGAGCACCGGGCCGGCGCGTGCGATCTCGCGCTCGAATGCCGACGCGCGCAGCCGGTAGGCCCGCCCGGAACTCTGCACCACGGCGCGGCTCGGTACCGCATTGCCGCCCATCAGCAGACCGATCCCGACCATGCCGTCGTTGCCGACCACCGCCACTTCGGTGGTGCCGCCGTCGCGCAACAGATACAGCAGCGAGACGATCGCCGTGGTCGGGAAAACAACCGCCGTGGCGCTGGCACCCGATTCACACAACACCTGGCCCGCTTCGAGATCGACGGGCTCCAGAAGCACCGACAGGCGCTCCCACTCGGCCTCGGGCAGCCCGGCAAGGAGCTGGTTCTGCCGCGGATTGGCGGGCGTGAGCAGGGAGGTGTTCAAGAGGGCAGTCCTTGCGTGGTATCGAACGCGATGTTCACGCGCCGTGCCCGGTGGGGGAATCGGTAAGTATCGGTTCGCGCTGTCGGCGCGGTCCTACAACTACATACATGTTGGGGTCTGTTCGATGCCGCACGGTCGACAGGCCCGCCAGGGGCGCCAAGCCGAGGCAGGCCTAGGTCGCGACCCGGTCCGGCAGCAGGCGGTCGTACTCCTTCTTCACGACCGCGTAGCACTCGCAGGTGCGCCTTTCGAGGCCCGGGCGGTCGAGCACCTTGATGCGCCCGCGCGAATAGCTGATCAGCCCGGCGTGCTGCAGCTTCAGCGCGCCCTCGGTCACCCCCTCGCGGCGCACCCCGAGCATGTTGGCGATCAACTCCTGCGTCATGTGCAACTCGTTGCCCTGCAGCCGGTCCAGGCTCAGCAGCAGCCAGCGGCACAGCTGCTGGTCGAGCGAGTGGTGCCGGTTGCACACCGCCGTTTGCGCCATCTGGGTGATCAGGGCCTGGGTGTAGCGCAAGAGCAGGTGCAGCACCGGCGGTCGGTTGAACTCGTGCTTGATCACCGCAGCCGGCATGCGATAGCCCTTGCCGGCGCTTTGCACCACCGCGCGGCTGGGCGTCGATTCGCCGCCCATGAACAGCGAGATGCCCACGATGCCTTCGTTGCCCACCACGGCGATCTCGGCCGACGCGCCGTTTTCCATCACGTAGAGCAGGGAGACGATCGCCGTGGTCGGGAAGTACACATGCGCCAGCGTGGCGCCGGACTCGTACAGCACTTCGCCCAGCGTCAGGTCGACCGCTTCGAGCTGCAAGCGCCAGCGGTCCCACTCGGCATCGGGCAGGGCCGACAGCAGTTGGTTGCTCAAGGGGTTGTCGGCGGCGGGGGTCACGGCTCTCGGAGGGTCGGCGTGGCAGAGGTCGAGCACGCGCTTCGCCAGGGCGGTATCCCTAGTTTAGGTGACTGAAAACCAGCAGCTCCGTACGGTACCGAACACAGCGGCAGCGGGCGCCGGGCGTCGAACGTGCGTGTTGCAGTTCCGCGTAGGACTTGCACTACGCCGGATCGCGCTCTGATCCGCTGTGGTTTGCAGCGCGCCGGACCGAGACTGCACAGCACCCCATCGCTGGGGCTTCTGGGCGCCGTGCGCTCCTGCGCCACTCCTGAACAACTC
>DATDES010000230.1:0-4494 GCA_036522975.1 Burkholderiaceae bacterium
CCGATGGCGTTGGTGCCGCGCCATTGTTCGTGCCAGTTGGCGCCGGGACGCAGCGCCACGCGTTCGGCGCGGTCCAGGAAGTTGGCGTCGCCCAGAGACTGCAACAGCATGCCTTGCGCGTCGGCGAGGATGACCATGCTGTCGGTGCCGCACGTCTGCTCGAAGACGAACTCCATCACCGGGCGGGCGTGCGAGACGAGCTCGTGCTGGTGGTCCATCGCACGCGCCAGTTGCGCTGCCGACGCGTGCGGCGCACCTTGCACGCGACCGGTGGGCGCCAGGCCGTAGCCGTTGCAGCGCTGCCAACTGTGGCGCAGCGCATGCGCAATCACGCCGTCGCCGACGCTGCCGGTGTCCAGCAATTGGCGGCGGGCGGCACGCAGTTGTGCGGGGGCGGTGCGGGTGGTCAGGGCATGGTTGCTCATCGTCTTGTCTCCGACATCAGGGCTTCTCACGAGCCTCGGACGCGAGCCTAACCGCAAGGGCTGGATCGGCAAGCGGTTCGCCGCCATTGCGGTGTCGATGTGTCCCATGGTGGGACAGGTGTTCAGCAAGAAGCGACAGCAGCACAGTCTACGGCCCACGGCTGAGCGGATTCCTGCGCTGGATCAGCCCGAACCGGGCCCTGCAGGTGCTGGCACACCGCTTGCGATAGGCGTCGCCCGGCTGGCGCAGCGCCCGGTTTGCGCCAACCCCTTGCAGCCCCTCAAACCGGTTGGAGACAGAACATGACCCTCTATGCCAAGCCCAACACGCCGAACGCCAAGCTCGCCTTCAGGCCGGTCTACGACAACTTCATCAACGGCCGCTTCGTGCGACCCGCGAAGGGCCAGTATTTCGACGTGATCACGCCGATCGACGGCAGCGTCTACACGAAGGCCGCGCGCTCGACGGCCGAAGACATCGAACTCGCGCTCGACGCCGCCCACGCCGCCGCCGACGCCTGGGGCCGCACCTCCGCCGGCGAACGCGCCGGCGTGCTGCTGAAGATCGCCGACCGGCTGGAGCAGAACCTCGAGCTGCTGGCCTACGCCGAGACGGTGGACAACGGCAAGCCGATCCGCGAGACGCTGAACGCCGACATCCCGCTGACGATCGACCACTTTCGCTACTTCGCCGGCTGCGTGCGGGCGCAGGAAGGCGCGTTGAGCGAGATCGACGAGAACACCATCGCCTACCACTTCCACGAGCCGCTCGGCGTGGTCGGCCAGATCATTCCGTGGAACTTCCCGATCCTGATGGCGGCCTGGAAGCTGGCCCCGGCGCTGGGCGCCGGCAACTGCGTGGTGCTGAAACCGGCCGAGAGCACGCCGATCAGCATCCTTGTGCTGGCCGAGCTGATCGCCGACCTGCTGCCGCCGGGCGTGCTGAACATCGTCAACGGCTACGGCCGCGAAGCCGGCATGCCGCTGGCGCAGAGCAAGCGCATCGGCAAGATCGCCTTCACCGGCAGCACGGCAACCGGGCGCGTGATCGCGCAGGCAGCGGCGACGAACCTGATCCCGGCGACGCTGGAGCTCGGCGGCAAGAGCCCGAACGTCTTCTTCGCCGACGTCGCCGACCACGACGATGCCTTTCTCGACAAGGCCATCGAAGGCCTGGTGCTGTTCGCCTTCAACCAGGGCGAGGTCTGCACCTGCCCGAGCCGCGCGCTGATCCACGAGTCGATCTACGACAAGTTCATGGCCAAGGCGCTCAAGCGCGTGCAGGCCATCAAACAAGGCAACCCGCTCGACACCGACACGATGATGGGTGCGCAGGCCTCGGCGGTGCAGATGGACAAGATCCTGTCGTACATGGAAGTCGGCAAGCAGGAAGGCGCGCAGTTGCTGACCGGCGGCGGCCGCGCCGAGCTCGGTGGCGACCTGGCCGGCGGCTACTACATCCAGCCGACGCTGTTCAAGGGCCACAACAACATGCGCATCTTCCGCGAGGAGATCTTCGGCCCGGTGCTGGCGGTGACGACCTTCAAGACCGAAGCCGAGGCGCTAGCGATCGCCAACGACACGCCGTACGGCCTGGGTGCCGGGGTCTGGACACGCGACAGCAACACCGCCTACCGCATGGGCCGCGGCATCAAGGCTGGCCGCGTCTGGACCAACTGCTACCACGCCTACCCGGCGCACGCCACCTTCGGCGGCTACAAGGAATCGGGCATCGGCCGCGAGACCCACAAGATGATGCTCGACCACTACCAGCAGACGAAGAACCTGCTCGTCAGCTACTCGCCAAACAAGCTCGGCTTCTTCTGAACAGCACGAGCACCGGAGACAACACCATGACACGCAAACACACCCTCACCGCGCTCGCCAGCGCCCTATTGCTGGCCATCGGCGCGGCCCACGCCGCCGACGAAGGCTGGCCGATGTACGGTCACGGCTACGACAACACGCGCTACTCGCCGCTGAAGCAGATCGACACGACCAACGTCGGCAAGCTGAAGCTCGCCTTCTCGCTGCAGCTCGGCTCGCTGCGCTCCAACGAGTCGTCGCCGATCGTGGTCGGCGACACGATGTACGTCAGCACCTCGTGGGGGCCGAAGTACGTCTACGCCGTCGATGCCCGCACCGGCACCACGAAGTGGACCTACGAGCCCGACGTGCCCGACGACACGCTGCAGTACGCCTGCTGCGACGTCAACAACCGCGGCGTGAGCTACGCCGACGGCAAGGTCTTTGTCGGCCGCCTCGACGGCAAGCTCTCGGCCGTGGACGCGGCCACCGGCAAGGAGCTGTGGACGACGACGGTGGTCGACTACAAGCAGGGCTCGGTCATCACGTCGCCGCCGCTGGTGGTGCGCAACATGGTCATCACCGGTTTCGGCGGCGGCGAGTACGGCGCCCGCGGCAGCCTGCAGGCCTACGACATCAACACCGGCAAGGAACTCTGGAAGACCTGGACAGTGCCCGGCCCCGGCGAACCCGGCAACGACAGTTGGAAGGGCGACAGCTGGCAGCACGGCGGCGCGGTGCCGTGGCTGATCGGCAGCTACGACGCGAAGACCGACACGGTGTTCTGGGGCACGTCGAATCCCGGCCCCTGGAACACCGTGGTGCGCAGCACCGGCGACGGCAACTACGGCAAGCTGACCAACCTGTACTCTGCCAGCACCGTGGCCTTCGACGCCGCCACCGGCAAGATCAAGTGGCACGTCCAGGCCACGCCGGCCGACGCCTGGGACTACGACGGCGTCAACGAACTCGTGCTCGCCGACCTTCAGCTCAAGGGCGCGAAGACGCCGGTCTACATGAAGGCTGACCGCAACGGCTTCTTCTACGTCGTCAACCGCGACAACGGCAGCATCGTCTCGGCCGAGAAGTACGTGCCGACGACCTGGGCCAACAAGATCGACCTAGCCACCGGCAAGCCGGACGAAGTGGCCGACAAGCGGCCTGGCCCCGGCCGCCCGGCCAAGGGCATCTGCCCGAACCTGATCGGCGGCAAGAACTGGCAGCCGATGTCGTTCAATCCCGGCACCGGCCTGGTTTACATCCCGACCAACAACGTCTGCATGGACTGGTCGGTCTCGGAGGTGAACTACCGCAAGGGTGTGTTCTATCTCGGCGCCGACTTCCCTACCGTGCCCGGCCCCGGCGGCTACATGGGCGAACTCGTGGCCTGGGACCCGGTGGCGCAGAAGAAGGTCTGGGGCGTGAAGACCGACCTGCCGTTCAACGGCGGCACGCTCACCACTGCCGGCGGCTTGACCTTCTGGGGCGACCTGCACGGCGTCTTCCATGCCTACGACGCGAAGAACGGCAGTGAGCTGTGGAAGCTGCCGCTGGGTTCGGGCATCGGCGCCGGGCCCATCACCTACTCGGTGAACGGCAAGCAGTACGTGGCGGTGGTGGTCGGCCGCACAGCGGCCATTCCCGCCTTCCTCGGCGACGTCGGCAAGAAGATGACGCAGGCCACGCCCGAAGGCGGCGCGCTCTTCGTCTTCTCGGAGTAGCCGCCATGCGTGCCGTTGAGTTCCTTGGCCTGGTGGCCGCCCTGGCCTGCGGGGCAGCCACCTCGCAGGCGGCCGTGGCGACCGCCCCTGTGGCGCCGCTGCGCCTGTGCGCCGATCCTGCCAACCTGCCGTTCAGCAGCAGCACCGCCGACCCGGGCGCGCCCGGGCTGTACGTGGAGATCGGTCAGGCCGTGGCGAAGGCGCTGGGCCGGCCCTTGCAGACCGTCTGGTCGCTCAGCTACTTCGGCAAGCGCAACCTGCGCACGACGCTGCTCGCAGGCCAGTGCGACCTCGCCGTCGGCCTGCCCGCCGAGCCCGACTTCATGGGCCCGCGGCTGATCTTCACGCGGCCAATCCTGCAGCTCGCCTACGCGCTGGTGCTGCCGCCGGGCAGCACCGCTCGCGGCATCGACGACCTGAAGGGCCAGCGCGTGGCGGTGCAGTTCGGCTCGCCGCCACAGGGCCTGCTGGCCGCGCGCAGCGACATCACGTCGGTGACGGCGATGGACCCCGAAGAGGCGATGCGCCGGCTGGCCGCCGGC
>DATDES010000231.1:0-2962 GCA_036522975.1 Burkholderiaceae bacterium
AGTCTCTCGATTGATCCGCTCGACGCGCACCGCCGTTGGCGTGTTTGCGCGCGATGTCGGCAACGGCCTGCTCGAGGTCAGCCACAACGGCCTAGCCTTCATCGGCCTTGTCGTCCTGACGGTCCTGGTGTTCATCGGCGGCCAGCCGGATATCCGCCATGGTGCCGAGCAGTACGCTCTGGGCTGGCTGCAGGAGCGCCACATCGCTCGCGCCGAACAAGACGGCAACCTGCTTCTGGCGATGGCCGAACCGGCGGCGGTGAGTCGCGCGACTGCAGTCGATCCCAGCGAGCTCAATCGGCAGCAGTCGGCTGTGGCGCAATGGCTCTCGCGCCGCTACAAGGTGGCGCCCGAGCCGGTGAGCCGCCTGGTCCAGGAGGCCTGGGCCGTCGGCCAGCGGGCCCAACTCGACCCGACCCTGATCCTGGCGATCATGGCCGTGGAATCCAGCTTCAATCCGTTTGCGCAGAGTTCGGTGGGTGCGCAAGGCCTGATGCAGGTGATGACGAGGATCCACGACGACAAGTACGTGGCCTTCGGCGGCAACCACGCGGCCTTCGATCCGCTGACCAATCTGCGTGTCGGCGTTCAGGTGCTCAAGGATTGCATCGCGCGCGCCGGCAGCCTGGAAGAGGGCCTTCGTTTCTATGTCGGCGCGGCCAATATGGCGGACGACGGCGGCTATGCCAGCAAGGTGCTGAGTGAGCAGGCCCATCTGAGGCAGGTTGCTGCAGGCAAGAGCGTGGCGGTTAACGTGCCGCAGTCCGGCGTGACCGTCCCGGTGCGTGCGGTGACCGGCCCGACCGAGACGCCGACCGCTCCGACTCAGGCCGAGCGTCCGACACCGGCGGCCGACAGCGAGCAACTGGCCCTGCTCCGCCGTCCGAGCTGAGCGCCAGCCGCTACACTGCGGCCCTGCGCAACTGGCGATAGGGCGGCAAGCGTCGCCCGAGGTGGCTTACCACCGGGAAGCGCAGCGGCTTGCGGCGCCCGACTCGACGGCGCGGGCCGTGTCAGCCGTTCGCCTGGGCAGCCCTCCGTTCGACCCACCTTGTCTTGGTCGCCGCGAAGGCCCTTCACTCTGAAGAGGACTGCCACCGCCATGTTCGACCGTACCCAGCACACCCTTGCCCAGACCGACCCCGAGATCTGGGCCACGATCCAGGCCGAGAACCGGCGCCAGGAAGAGCACATCGAGCTGATCGCCAGCGAGAACTACACCAGCCCGGCGGTGATGGCCGCCCAGGGCTCTCAACTGACCAACAAGTACGCCGAGGGCTACCCCGGCAAGCGCTACTACGGCGGCTGCGAAAACGTCGATGTGGTCGAGCAACTGGCGATCGACCGGTTGAAGCAGCTGTTCGGCGCCAACTTCGCCAACGTGCAGCCCAACTCGGGTTCGCAGGCCAACCAGGCCGTGTTCTTCGGCCTGCTGCAACCGGGCGACACGATCATGGGCATGAGCCTGGCCGAAGGCGGCCACCTGACGCATGGCATGCCGCTCAACATGAGCGGCAAGTGGTTCAAGGTCGTCAGCTACGGGCTGGACGCGAACGAAGCCATCGACTACGAGGCGATGGAGCGCCTGGCGCACGAGGCGAAACCGAAGCTGATCATCGCCGGCGCTTCCGCGTACAGCCTGCACATCGATTTCGAGCGCTTTGCCAAGGTCGCCAAGGCCGTCGGGGCGGTCTTCATGGTCGACATGGCCCACTACGCCGGCCTGATCGCCGCCGGCGTGTACCCCAATCCTGTACCGCACGCGGATGTGGTGACCTCGACCACCCACAAGAGCCTGCGTGGCCCGCGCGGCGGCTTCCTGGTGATGAACGACGAGGCCGTCGCGAAGAAGATCAACAGCGCGATCTTCCCCGGCATCCAGGGCGGGCCGCTGATGCACGTGATCGCCGGCAAGGCGGTGGCGTTCAAGGAAGCGCTCGAGCCGGCCTTCAAGGACTACCAGCGCCAGGTGGTGACGAACGCCCGCGTGCTGGCCGAAACGCTGACCCAGCGCGGCCTGCGCATCGTCAGCGGGCGTACCCAGAGCCATGTGATGTTGGTCGACCTGCGGCCCAAGGGCCTGACCGGCAAGGAGGCCGAAGCGATCCTGGGCCAGGCCCACATGACCTGCAACAAGAACGGGATCCCGAACGATCCGCAAAAGCCGATGGTGACCAGCGGCATCCGCCTGGGTTCACCCGCCTTCACGACCCGCGGTTTCAAGGACGAGCAGGCGCGGCAGACGGCGCACTTGATTGCCGATGTGCTCGACAAGCCGCACGACGAGGCCAACCTGGCCACGGTGCGCGCCAAGGTGGCGGTGCTGACGCGCGACTTCCCGGTCTACGGCAAATAGCGCGGCATGCGCTGCCCCTTCTGCAGCCATGAGGAAACCCAGGTCGTCGAGACCCGGGAGTCCGACGAAGGCGACGTCATCCGGCGCCGCCGCCGCTGCCTGAAGTGCGACAAGCGCTTCACGACCTACGAGCGGCCCGAGATCGCCTTGCCCACGGTGGTGAAGAAGGACGGCGGCCGGGCCGAGTTCGACCGCGCCAAGATGCGCGCCTCGATGTTGCTGGCGTTGCGCAAGCGGCCGGTCAGCGTCGAACAGGTCGATGCAGCGCTCGAGCGCATCGAGGACAAGCTGCTCACCAGCGGGGCCCGCGAAGTGGCGACCACCCGCCTGGGCGAGCTGGTCATGCGCGAGTTGAAGCGCATCGACAAGGTGGCCTACGTGCGCTTTGCGTCGGTCTACCGCAGCTTTGAGGACGTCGACGAGTTCCGCCAGCTCATACGCGATATCTGAGCGCTCTGCGCGCATACCCTCTGAAGGGGGAATTGGTCGAACTCCCACCAAAGGGGGAAGGATTTTTCGGGGCTCGCTGCCTACATTGATCTCCATCAACCCGAGGAGATCGACATGCAACGCAAGAGCTTCCCGTCCTTCCAGCGCGGCCTGACC
>DATDES010000232.1:0-3585 GCA_036522975.1 Burkholderiaceae bacterium
GCTGTCGCCCTTCCTGTCGGCCGATCCGCCTCAGTTCCCCTTCGTCGCGCTGCTGGTCTCGGGCGGGCACACACAACTGATGCATGTGGGGGCCGTGGGCGACTACGAACTGCTCGGCGAAACGATCGACGACGCCGCCGGTGAAGCGTTCGACAAGAGTGCCAAGCTGCTCGGCCTGGGCTATCCCGGCGGTCCGGCGCTTGCGCGCTTGGCCGCCGAGGGCGACCCGTTGGCATTCGCCCTGCCGCGGCCGCTACTGCACAGTGGCGACCTTGAGTTCTCGTTCGCCGGCCTGAAGACCGCTGTGCTGAACCAGGTGCGCAAGCTGGGCGCCGCGCCGAGCGCACGCCAGCGTGCCGATCTCGCCGCATCGACGCAGGCGGCGATCGTCGAAGTGCTGGTGAAGAAGTCGCTGCGTGCGCTGCGTGACAGCGGTCTGGCGCGCCTGGTCGTCGCTGGAGGCGTCGGCGCCAATACTGAACTGCGCGCACAATTGAACGCTGCCTGCGCCAAGGCCGGCGCCCGCGTGCACTACCCCGAGCTGGCCTTGTGCAGCGACAACGGCGCGATGATCGCGATGGCGGCCGCGATGCGCGTGCAAGCTGGTTGCACGCGGCCCGAGCGCGGCCTCGCCTTCGACGTGAGGCCGCGCTGGGCGCTGTCAGCCATCGATTGAGGTTTCAGTTCACCGTCAAGGTGCGCGCCGGAGCCACGCGCTTCTTCGCCAGGGTCAACGACAGCACGCCGTTGTCGAGCTTGGCCAGCGAGGCCTCCTCGTCGATCTCTTCGGGCAACGCGAAGCTTCGCTCGAAAGACGCGGCGGCGCGCTCGCGGTAGATCAGGCGTTCGCCATCACGTTGAGTCTCTTCGCGCTGCGACCTGGCGCTGACGCTGACGTGGCGGCCGTCGATGGCGATCTTGACCTCTTCCTTGACCACGCCGGGCAGGTCGAGGCTGACGTTGTAGCCGGCGTCGGACTCGGCGACGTCGAGGGCGGGGCTGCGCAGTGCGGCGTGGTTGAACCCGCTGTGCCGGGCAAGGCGATTGAAGGCTGGCATCGGGACGAGAAACATGGTCTGAACTCCTACAATGGGTTGCAGTGTTCGGCTGCATCTGCACATCACGCCGACCACCATGCCGCTCACATGGCAGCGGCATTTTTCTTTTCAAGGGCCTTGTTTTCGCGATGGATCGAACCACATTGAAACGCCGCGAAGCGCTGGTGTTTGCGCTGACCGCGATTGCGATGGGCGTCGGTGCGCAAGGCCCTGGGGTGTCGATCCGGCTCGCACTCATCGAAGGCCTGTCGGGGGCGTTCGCGAACGCTGGCGAAGCGGTGTGGCGCAACCTGCTTTGGGCGGTCGAGCGCATCAACCGCCGCGGTGGCGTGGCCCTGCCAGGGGGGGCTCGCCGGCTCGAGTTGCTGCGCTTCGACAGCAAGGGCAGCACCGAGGAGGCGTTGTCGGTGCTGCGCGCCGCGCTCGACCAGGGCGTGGCCTTCGTCCTGCAAGGCAACAGTTCGGCCACCGCTACGGCGCTGATCGATGCCATCGACAAGCACAACGTCCGCTCGCCCGAGCGGCGCGCGCTGTTCCTCAACTACTCGGCCGTCGACCCGGTGCTCACCAACGAGCGCTGCAGTCCCTGGCACTTTCGCTTCGATGCCCATGCCGACATGCGGCTGGCCGCGCTAACCGAGGTGCTGCGTGGTGACGCTTCGGTGAAGAAGCTCTATCTGCTCGGCCAGGACTACAGCTTCGGCCAGCACGTGAACCGGCAAGCCCGGGTGATGCTGGGATCGAAGCGGCCCGACATCGAGATCGTCGGCGAGGAACTGCACCCGATGGGCCGGATCAAGGACTTCCTACCCTACGCCGCCAAGATCCAGGCCAGCGGTGCGCAGGCCGTCCTCACGGGCAACTGGGGCAATGACCTGACCTTGCTGGTCAAGGCCGTTCGAGAAATCGGCGCGTTGGTCAAGTTCTTCACCTTCTACGGCAACGCACTGGGCGCCCCGGCGGCCATCGGCGAGGCCGGTGTGGGCACGGTGCATGCGGTGGCCGAATGGCACCCGAACGTCGGCGGCAAGGCATCAGATGCCTTCTACGCGGCCTTTCGCCAGCGCTTCCCCGAGCCGCGCGACGATTACGTGCACGTTCGCATGCAAGTGATGGTCGAGATGCTGGCAGCCGCAATCGAACGCGCCGGCAGCGCCGAGGCCGGCAACGTGGGCCGCACCCTGCCGGGCATGGCCTTCGACCCGCGCCCGCTCGGTGGCCTGCACAGCGGCGTGATGCGCGCCGGCGATCATCAGTTCCAACAGCCGCTGGTCGTCAGCGTGATGGACCGAGTCGGCGCGCCCGGGGTGCGCCATGACGTCGAAGGCTCCGGCTTCGGCTTTCGCACCGTGCGCCGGTTCGAGGCGCACGAGGTCGAGATGCCGCACAGCTGCAAGATGCCCGCTATCCAGTAAGGAGCTCTGCCGTGCGAAATGCGATCGAACGACTGCCGGCCTCGCGCATCCGTGGAGTCGCCAATGCCGGACTGGGCCGCGCCGATGTGCTGGCGTTCTGGTTCGGTGAGAGCGACGAGGTCACGCCGCTTGCCGTGCGCGAAGCGGCAGCGGCGTCCTTGTTGCGCGGGGAAACGTTCTATGCGCACAACCTCGGCCTGACCGAGTTGCGCGAGGGCCTGGCCGACTATGCCAGCGCGCTGCATCGCCCGATCGGGGTCGACCGCATCGCGGTCACGTCGGCCGGCGTGACTGCGCTGATGCTGGCCATGCAACTGCTGGCCGGTGCCGGCGACGAGGTGGTCGTCGTGGTGCCGGTGTGGCCCAACCTGACCGCGCAGCCTGCGATCCTGGGCGCCAACGTGAAACGCGTGCCGCTTGCGCCACGACAAGACGGGGCGCCTGGGTGCTCGACCTGCAGCGCCTGCTCGACGCCGTGACACCGGACACGCGCGTGCTGCTGGTGAACGCGCCGAACAACCCGACCGGCTGGACCCTCACGCGTCCCGAGCAGCAGGCCATCCTCGAGCACTGCCGCAGGACGGGAACCTGGCTCGTCGCCGACGAGGTGTACGAGCGGGTCTGGTTCGGCGAAGGGAAGGCTGCGCCCAGCTTCCTCGACATCGCCGAGCCCGACGACCGGCTGGTTATCGCGCAGAGCTTCTCCAAGACCTTCCTGATGACCGGCTGGCGCCTCGGCTGGCTGGTGCTGCCGCCGGGCCACCTCGACGCTGTCGGCAAACTGATCGAATTCAACAGTTCCTGCGCGCCGGTCTTCGTGCAGCGCGGCGCGCTGGCGGCGCTGTCCATCGAGGCCGACTTCGTGCCCGGCCTGGTCGAGCGCCTGCGCGCCGGCCGAGACCTGCTGGTCGGCGGTCTGCAAGCGATGCCTGGCATCCGGGTCGCGCTGCCGCAGGGCGGTATGTACGCCTTCTTTCGCGTCGACGGGCAGCCCGACTCCCTGGCCTACGCCAAGCACCTGGTCGCTGCCCACGGCCTGGGCCTGGCGCCGGGCGCGGCCTTCGGCGACGAGGCCGAAGGCTGGTTGCGCTGGTGCTTCGCCACCAGGGACC
>DATDES010000233.1:0-3975 GCA_036522975.1 Burkholderiaceae bacterium
GATGTAGCTAGTGCCGCGGCAGAGTCGCTTAGTTTGGAGGGGCGGTGGCCGTTGGCGGGGTTCGAGCGCCTGGTCGAAGGCGCCAGCGAAGGCTCCGATGGGGGCGACCGCGATGGCGAGGCGCGGTGGTCCGCGCTAGCGCAACAGCGTCCGGTCGCGGGCGGCGAGCCCGAGATCTGGCTGCACCTGATGGCTCAGGCGCGTGTCTGGCGCGACTGCCAGCGCTGCCTGCAGCCGGTGGCCATCGAACTCGACGTGGCTCGGGCACTGCGCTTCGTCGCCGACGAGGCGACGGCCGAGGCGCTCGACGCCGAGTCTGAGGACGATGTGCTTGCACTGCCGCGTTGGCTCGATCTGCACACCCTGGTCGAGGATGAATTGCTGCTTGCCCTGCCGCTGGTGCCGATGCATGCCGAATGCCCCGCGCCCCCCAACATGACGGTGGGGGACATCTCGGAAAACGACGCTGTGCCCCCCTTGCCGCACCCGTTTGCCGCATTGGCCGGCCTCAAGCGCAGGCGCACCAACTGAAGCGGGCAAGGTGCTTGCTCTGCTATACTCTGCGGCTTTTCGCGCTGCCCCGGTCCCAGCCCGGAGGGCGCTGCCCGGCCCGCCTTGCATCCGTCCACGGCAGGGCTATGCCTCAGGAGAATCCCATGGCCGTCCAGCAAAACAAGAAGTCACCTTCCAAGCGTGGCATGCACCGTTCGCACAACGCGCTGACCACGCCGGGCACGGCGATCGAGCCGACCACCGGCGAGAACCACCTGCGGCACCACATCAGCCCGACCGGCTTCTACCGTGGCCGCAAGGTGCTGAAGACCAAGGCCGACGCCTGAACAGCGGTGGTCGCGATGGCGCGTTCCTGATCCCCTGCGGCCGTTGGGCCTGAGCCGGCCCAGCTGCACGATGGGCGGCCCCCTCACCTTGCACACTCCACTCGCTCCGTTGACGCTTGTGCGGCTGGCCGTCGACTGCATGGGCGGCGACCTCGGCAGCGGGGTCACCTTGCCCGCCTGCCGAGCCTTCCTCGACGGGCATCCTGATGCCGAACTGGTACTGGTCGGCACCGCCGTGGCGCTTGCGCCGGCTGCAAGCTGGCCCCGCACCCAATGCATCGTTGCAACCGAAGTGGTGACGATGGACGACGGAATCGAAGTGGCGCTGCGGCGCAAGAAGGATTCGTCCATGCGGGTGGCGATCGAGCAGCTGAAGGCTGCCGAAGGCGCCGAGCCGCGGGCCCATGCTTGCGTTTCGGCCGGCAACACCGGTGCCCTGATGGCTGTCGCCCGCTACTTGCTGAAGACGCTGGAAGGCATCGACCGCCCGGCGATCGCTGCCGTGTTGCCGAACCGTCGTGACGCCTTCACGACCGTCCTCGATCTCGGCGCGAATGTCGACTGCACGCCGGAGCACCTGCTGCAGTTCGCAGTCATGGGCAGCGCGCTGGTGGCCGCGGTGGATGGCAAGGATGACCCGAGCGTGGGTCTGCTCAATATCGGCGAAGAAGCCATCAAGGGCAGTGACATCATCAAGCGCGCCGGCGAACTGATGCGCGCAGCCGCCACCGACGGGCATCTCAGGTTCCACGGCAACGTGGAAGGCAACGACATCTTCAAGGGCACGACGGACATCGTCGTCTGCGACGGCTTCGTCGGCAATGTGGTGCTGAAGGCTTCAGAAGGCTTGGCGGCGATGCTCGGCGACTTCATTCGCGAAGAGTTCTCGCGCAACGTGCTGACCAGGTTGGCCGCCATCGTCGCGATGCCGGTCCTCAATCGATTCAAGCAGCGCGTCGACCACCGGCGCTACAACGGTGCCGCATTGCTGGGCCTGCGGGGCCTGGTTTTCAAGAGCCACGGTTCGGCCGATGCCTTTGCATTCGAGAACGCGTTGACGCGCGCATATGATGCCGCTCGCAACCGACTGCTGGATCGCGTGCACGAGAGAATCCTCGAAACGCTGCAAGCCATGCCGATGCCCGAAGCTGCGTCGAAAGCCGCATGACAATCTCTCAAGTCGACCGCCCGCCGCGTTTTTCGCGCATCACCGGCACCGGAAGCCACCTGCCGCCCCGCCGCCTGAGCAACGCCGATCTCGCGCAGCAGCTCGCCGAGCGGGGCATCGAAACCTCAGACGAGTGGATCGTCGAGCGCACCGGCATTCGGGCGCGCCACTTTGCCGACGACGGGGTGGTCTGCAGCGACCTTGCGCTGCACGCCGCAAAGGCAGCACTGGCCGCGGCCGGCCGCGAACCAGAAGTGGTGGACCTGATCATCGTCGCCACGTCCACGCCGGACATGGTTTTTCCCTCGACCGCCGCGATCCTGCAGGCCAAGCTGGGCATTTCGAATGGCTGCCCGGCCTTCGACGTGCAGGCGGTGTGCTCAGGATTCGTCTACGGGTTGACCGTGGCCGACGCTTTGATCCGCACCGGCAGCGCGAAATGCGCGCTGGTCATCGGTGCGGAAGTCTTCTCGCGCATCCTCGATTTCGACGACCGCACCACCTGTGTGCTATTCGGCGACGGCGCCGGCGCTGTCGTCCTCGAAGCGAGCGCCGAGCCCGGACTGCTGGCCAGCGAGCTGCGCGCCGATGGTCGGCATGTGGGCATCCTGTGCACGCCGGGCACGGTCGCCGGCGGCAAAGTGCTTGGCGATCCGACGCTGAAGATGGATGGCCCGGCGGTCTTCAAGCTCGCCGTCGGAGTGCTCGAAGATGCGGCCCGTGAGGTGCTGGCCAAGGCCGGCAAGACCGAGGCCGATATTGACTTCCTGATTCCGCACCAGGCCAACATCCGCATCATGCAGAGTACGGCGAGGAAGTTGAAGCTCGGCCCGGACAAGTTGATCGTCACGGTCGACGAGCATGGCAACACGTCGGCGGCGTCGATTCCGCTCGCGCTCGATGTCGCGGTTCGGGATGGCCGCATTCGCCGCGGCCACACGCTGATGCTGGAAGGCGTCGGCGGCGGGTTCACCTGGGGTGCGGTGCTCCTCACCTACTGACCCGGAATCCAGTCGATGACTTCGTTTGCCTTCCTCTTTCCCGGCCAGGGCTCACAGGCCGTCGGCATGCTCGACGCCTGGGGTCAGCATCCCGCCGTTCGTGACACGCTGGCTGAGGCCTCTGCGGCGCTGGGCGAGGACCTTGTACGGCTGATTCACGAAGGTCCGAAAGACACGCTCGACCTGACGACGAACACCCAGCCGGTGATGTTGACGGCGGGTCTCGCCTGTTACCGAGCCTGGCGTGCCGAAGGTGGTGCGGAGCCTGCGGCCGTCGCCGGTCATTCGCTCGGCGAGTACACGGCCCTGGTAGCGGCCGGGGTGTTGACCCTCGCCGATGCGCTGCCGCTGGTGCGCTTTCGAGCGCAGGCGATGCAGGAGGCGGTTCCGGTGGGCAGCGGCGCGATGGCAGCGATCCTTGGTCTCGACCCGCAGGCGGTGGTTGACGGCTGTCGTGAGGCGGCGGTATCCAGCGGCGAGATCGTCGAGGCGGTGAACTTCAACGACCCCAAGCAGACCGTGATTGCCGGCAGCAAGGCTGGTGTCGACAAGGGCTGCGAGGTGCTGAAGGCCAAGGGCGCGAAGCGTGCGCTGCTGCTGTCGGTGTCGGCGCCTTTTCACTCGAGCCTGATGAAGCCTGCCTCGGAACGACTGCGCGATAAGCTCGCTGCGATCCCGTTCGCTGTGCCAAGACTGCCCGTCATCAACAACGTCGATGTCGCTGTGGTCAGTGACGTGGCGTCGATTCGGGACGCCCTCTATCGACAGGCCTTCGGCGCCGTGCGTTGGGTCGAGGTGGTGCAGGCACTGCGTGCACGCGGCCTGATGCACCTGTTCGAGTGTGGCCCAGGCAAGGTGCTCGCGGGGATGGTCAAGCGCATCGACGCGGAGGCCACGAGCATGACGATTTTGGACCCGGCAACGCTCGCCGAAGCCAAGGGGGTGCTCGCATGAGCGACACCCTGAA
>DATDES010000234.1:0-9410 GCA_036522975.1 Burkholderiaceae bacterium
AGCGCGCGCAGGCCGGGGAGCGGGCGGTCGTAATCGAAGCGGCCCTTGGACTTGACCGCCGCGTCGCGCGCCTCCTGCAGGCCCAGGATGCCCAGGTCGATCATGTCCTTCTCGAGTGGGCTGATGTTGGCCGGATCCACGGTGCGCTGGATCGCATAGACGAAGTCGCGCGCCTGCAGCTCGCGGCGCTGGCCCTTGAAGGCCGGGTCGTCGGCGAAGAAGATGCCGCGCTGCAGACGAATTGTCCAGACGCGGAAATCGGCCGATACCTCGGGCATCGCGGCGGCCGTCATCGGCTTGATCTTCGCCGGCCGAGCCAAGTGGTCGTAGGTGTAGAGCGATTCGAAGATGTGGGCGGTGATGGTCCGCGAGTAGAGGTCCGACACGCGAGCCGGGTCGAAACCGGTTTCGGCGCTGGAAAACAGCACGCGCAGCACCTTCTTGTCACTGGCGGCGGGGGTGGGTTCGGCCGCGAATGCCGGGCGTGTGGCTGCGACGAGCGCGGCGGCGGCGGCGCCTTGCACCAGGCGGCGGCGTCCGGTGTCCGAGGGAAGGGTGCGTGCCATCTGGCTGTCCTTAGTGCCGCATGCGGGCGTTGCGCTCGGCCATGTCGACATCGACATACTTCCAGAACTCGCGCACGAAGATGTTGCGGTGGTAGCCCTTGACCCAGGGCTGGGCCAAGTCGGTCCAGATCCGGTGCCCGTGGGCCTTGTAGGGCATGTAGGCCACGGTCAGGCGCTTGGCCTGGTCGATCAGGGCCTGGCGTTCGGGTCCGTCGGGCAGCACCCGCTGGCGCTCGAAAAGGGTGTTGAACTCGGGCAGGTCAAAGCGCGCGTGGTTGGACTGACCCTTGTTGGGCCCATAGGCGAGGACCAGGAAGCCTTCGGCGTCGGGCCCGACCGACCAGGCCACGCCCCACATCGCCAGCTTGCCGGCGCGCGAGGCCTTCAGGTTCTCGGGCCATTGCGCGATCTTGGCCACCATCCGGATGCCGATCGCATTCATGTTGACCTGCCACTGCTCGTAGAGCGCGCGCGACTGGGCGTCGGACTGGGTCGCGTATTCGATCAGCAGCGGCTGGCCATCGGGCTGCTCGCGCCAGCCATCGCCGTCGCGGTCGACATAGCCATGCAGATCGAGCAGGGCGGTGGCCTTGGCGCGGTTGAACTCGCTCATCTCCGATTTGAAGGCCGGGTCGTAGCCCCAGACCTGCGGGCCGATGATCGACTGGCCCGGAATCGCCTGCCCGCTGCGCACCAAGCGGATCTCGCGATCGAGGTCCACCGCCAGCGAGATCGCCCGCCGCAGGGCCACCTTGGCGGGCGTGTAGCCGCCGACCAGCGGGTTTTCCATTGCGAAGTAGGACATCGCCACGTCGGCGCGCCGGTACCGCAACATCTGGACGCCGCGCTTGTCGAGGTACGGCGCCAGCTTGTTGTTCGGCAGTGCACGCGGCGCGAACTCTTCGGGCACGCGCTCGATCACCTCGTGCTCCTCGTTCAGGAAGGACAGCCAGCGTGGCTGCTGCTGCTCGATGATCGCGACCTCGATCCGGTCGAGCAGCGGTAGGCGCTTGCCGGCATGCAACTGGGCGATGGCGACCCGGCGCGCGTCGCTGGCTGGCGGGTGCTCGTCGTAGATCACTTCGCGATAGCCGGGGTTGCGCTCGAGCACGATTTTCGAGCTGCGCGTCCATTGCGTCAGCCTGAACGGGCCGGTACCCACCGGGTGCTCGCTGATCCTGTCGCCGTAGAAGTCGACCACCTCGCGCGCCAGCGCGCCGACCAGGCCGGGGTCGGTGAAATCCTGTGCCAGACGCGGCGAGGGTTCGGCCAGGCGCAGCTCGAAGCTGTAGCGGTCGAGTGCGCGCAGGCCTTCGACTTCGCGCTCGTAGTCGAAGGGCTTCTTCTTCGCGATCGTTTCGCTGCGCAGCTCGGACAGGCCGAGGATCTTCTTCGCCTCCAGCTGGTAGAGCTTGCCGCTCTTCCAGCGCGGGTCGTAGTGGCGCTTGATCGAGTACACGTAGTCGGCCGCCGTCAACTCGCGCCGCGCGCCCTTGAAGGCCGGATCGTCGGCAAAGTGGATCCCGGGCTTGATGCGAAAAACCCAGCGCTTGAAGTTGTCCGATGCTTCGGGCAGGCCCTCGGCGGTATTGCTTCGAATGCGTGCCGGCTCGGCCAGGTACTCGTACTCCAATGGCGCCTCGAAGATGCTGGCCAGCACCGTGTTCGAGTACAGGTCGGTCACCTGCGCCGGATCGAACCCGGTCTCGGCGATCGGAAACGCGTAGCGCAGCAGTTTGGGCGTGGCGGGCGGGGGAGCCGCCTGGCTGGCCAGCGACAGGCTGGTGGCCAGCGCGAGCAGCAGGAATCGGAGCATGGTGTGCACCGCGGCCGCGCCAGGTCGGGCGCGCGCCGCCATTTCGAAAGGGCGGAGTCTAGCGGCGCGCGCCGCACGCCAGCCTCCATGTTTGCCTGTGGTGGCGCTCGATTAGGCAGCGCTCCCGACGCAGGGCAAACGCCAAGGCGGCCGCGGTTCACGGCGCCTCTACACTCCCGCATCCCAAAATTCCCCGCTCCCTCCGGCGGCGGCCACGAGCCGCCACGGCCCTGGACCCCCTGACCCCATGTTGGCTTATCTCATCCGGCGCCTTTGGCAGATGGTGCCCACGCTGATCGGCGTCGTGCTGCTGGTCTTCGTGCTGTTCAAGTTCTTCGGCAGCGACCCGGCGATCATCCTCGGCGGCCTGAACGCCACCCAGGAGCAGATCGCGGCGATCCGCCAGCAACTGGGACTCGATGAGCCCTGGTACTACCAGCTCTGGGTCTTCCTGAAGCAGATCGCCACTTTCGACTGGGGCAAGAGCTGGGCCACCAACGAATCGGTGGCCAGCCTGTTCGCCACGCGCATGCCGGCGACGCTGACGGTGATGGTGCCGATCCTGATCCTCGACACCCTGCTGTCGATTCCGATCGCGATCGGCGTGGCCTATGTGCGCGGCTCGCTGACCGACCGCACGCTGATGGTGGTGACCACGGTGGCGCTGTCGATCTCGTTCCTGGTCTACATCATCGTTGGCCAGTACCTGTTCGGCTTCCAGCTCGGCTGGTTCCCGGTCCAGGGCTGGAGCGATTCGACCTGGACCAACCTGACGACCTTCGTGCCACTGCCGGTGATGCTGGCGGTGCTGGTGGGCATTTCGCCACAGACCCGGCTGTACCGCAGCTTCTTCCTCGACGAACTCGGCCACGACTACGTGCGCACCGCGCGCGCCAAGGGCCTGGTCGAGCGCACGGTGCTGTTCAAGCATGTGATGCGCAACGCGATGATCCCGATCCTGACCAACGTCGGCTACGCGCTGCCGGGGATCTTCGTCGGCTCCTTCCTGATCGAGGTCTTCTTCTCGATTCCCGGCCTGGGCCGCGAGGTGCTGCTGGCGGTGAACCGCGGCGACTACCCGGTGATCCAGGCGGCGACTGTTTACCTGGCGATGCTGACGATGTTGATCAACCTGGGCACCGACCTGCTCTACAAGGTCGTCGACCCGCGGGTGGTGCTGAAGTGAGCGCGGCCGTGATAGCGCCACCGACCGCCATGGCGGTCGAGCGTTCTGAAGGCGTCTGGCACGCTGCCTGGCGGCGCTTCAAGGGCGACCGCGTCGGCATGGTCTCGCTGGTCATCGTGCTGGCCTTCCTGGTCGTGATCGCCTTGTCTGCAACCGGCATCGTTGCCGGCCAGTGGCAGCGCGAGGTGGGGGTGCCGAATGCGCCGCCGACCTTCCTCGGCCCGCGCGCGGCCGAGGCCGAAAGCGTGATCGAGGTGCCCAAGGGTCCGAACGTCGACCTGTCCGACATCGACCCGCTGGCCCCGCGTTACAAGGAGTGGGCCGAGCGCGCGGCGCTGATGAAGACCACCGAGACGGTGCGCGCCGAGACCCTGCCTTTCGGCGGTGACCGCCTCGGCCGCGACGTGCTGTCCAAGGCCTTGAAGGGCACCGAGGTGTCGGTGTTCGTCGGCGTGCTCGCGGCGCTGGTCGCCACCCTGATCGGCACCCTGCTCGGCGCGCTGGCCGGCTTCTTCGGCGGCAAGGTCGGCGACTTTCTGGAGTGGCTGTACAACGTGTTCACCGCCATCCCCGACATCCTGCTGATCTTCGCTTTCGCCGCGGTGTTCGGCCGCGGCATCGGCACCGTGGTGCTGATCCTGGGCCTGACCGGCTGGGCCGGTGTCTACCGCCAGGTGCGCGCCGAGTTCATCAAGCACGCTGGGCGCGAATACGTTCGCGCTGCCGAGGCCATCGGCGCCAGCGCCGGCTCGCGCATGTTCCGCCACATCCTGCCCAACGTCAGCCACGTGATCCTCGTGCGCATGTCGCTGCTGGTGGTCGGCTTCATCAAGGCCGAGGTGATCCTCTCGTACCTGGGCCTGGGCGTGCCGGTCGACCAGGTCAGTTGGGGCACGATGCTCGCCGAGGCGCAGAGCGAGCTGATCCTCGGTCTGTGGTGGCAACTGGCGGCGGCCACGGTCTTCATGGCCCTGTTCGTGACCTCGTTCTCGCTCATGGCCGACGCCTGGCGCGACGCCCTCGACCCCAAACTTCGCGGAGTCGAGTGATGCTCCTGTCCATTCAAGACCTGAACGTCGCCTTCCGCATGGGAGAGCGCGGCGCCAAGCAGCTGGCGCCGGCCGTCAACGGGGTGTCCTTCGACATCCCCGAGAACCGCACGGTGGCCCTGGTCGGCGAGTCCGGCTCGGGAAAGAGCGTCACGGCCATGTCGATCCTGAACCTGCTGCCCGACAACGCAGTGCGCAAGGGCCGGGTGCTCTACCAGGGACGCGACCTGCTGCAGGCCACGCTGCCCGAGCTGCAGGCCTTGCGCGGCAAGGACATCGCCTGCGTGTTCCAGGATCCGATGACCTCGCTGAACCCGGTCTTCACGGTCGGCCAGCAGATCGCCGAACCGCTGCGGCGGCACCTCGGGATGAGCGGCGCGCAGGCGGCGGCGCGCGCCGAGGCGCTGCTGGCCGAGGTCGGCATCCCCGAGCCGAAGCGGCGCCTGGACAACTATCCGCACGAGATGTCGGGCGGTCAGCAGCAGCGGGTGATGATCGCGATGGCCCTGGCCTGCGAACCCAAGCTCTTGATCGCCGACGAGCCGACCACGGCGCTGGACGTGACCATCCAGCGCCAGATTCTCGAGTTGATCGCCAAGCTGCGCGCGAGCCACCGCATGAGCGTGCTGTTCATCAGCCACGACCTCGGTTTGGTCGGCGAGATCGCCGACGAGGTGGTCGTGATGCGCCGCGGCGTGATCCGCGAGCAGGGTACGGTCGCCGAGATCTTCAGCACGCCGAAGGACGGCTACACCCGCGCGCTGCTGGCCTGCCGGCCGAGCCTTCAAGGCAACCCGGCACGACTGATGGTGATCGACGACCACATGGCCGCGCAGGGTCAGGAGACGGCCGAGGCCGACAGCCGCGTCGCTGCGGCCAAGGACCCCGATGCCCCGGTGGTGCTCGAGGTCCGGTCGCTGGCCAAGAGCTTCTGGCTCAAGCAGGGCCTGTTCGGCAAGCGCGAGTTCAAGGCCGTGCAGGGCGTCAACTTCAAGCTGCGCAAGGGCCACACCCTGGGCGTGGTCGGCGAGTCGGGTTCCGGCAAGACAACAATGGGCCTGACCCTGCTGCGTCTGCACGAGCCGACGCACGGCGAAGTGATCTTCGACGGCAAGGATCTGCTCAAGCTCAGCGCGGCCGAGCGCCAGCTCATGCGACGGCGGATCCAGATCGTCTTCCAGAACCCCTATGCCAGCCTGAACCCGCGCTTCACGATCGGCCAGACCCTGGTCGAGCCGATGGCGATTCACGGCATCGGCGCTTCGACCGCCGAGCGCGAGCGGCGCGCCCGTTCGCTGCTGGCGAAGGTCGGCCTGGACGGCAGCGCCTTCGGCAAGTACCCGCACGAATTCTCTGGCGGCCAGCGCCAGCGCATCGCCATCGCCCGCGCCCTGACCCTCGACCCCGAAGTGCTGGTGCTCGACGAGGCGGTTAGCGCCCTGGACGTTTCGGTCCAGGCCCAGGTGCTGAACCTGCTGCGCGACCTGCAGGACGAACTCGGCCTGGCCTATGTCTTCATCAGCCACGACCTGGCCGTGGTGCGCTTCATCAGCGACGAGGTGCTGGTGATGAAGGACGGCGTCGTCGTCGAGCAGGCCGGTGCGGCCCAGATCCTGGCCGCACCGCGCGAGGAGTACACCAAGCGCCTTCTCGCGGCCATTCCGCGTGGGTATGTGACGGCTTCCTGACGCCTGCGGCGGCGTCCCCCAGGACAGCTCAGGGTCGCTTGGCAGCCTGGTGCGGGCCCGAGGCGAATCCGAAGCGACAGAGCTTGGCGCCCTTGTAACGCCGCGTTCCAGCGTTGCCGCGGCTTGCCAGAAGGTCGGCCCCGCGCCGTGACATAGCGCACAGGTGCATCGCGTCGCCACCTCGGCATGGAAGCTGCAAATGAACTTGCGTGCGCGCGCCGTTCCGGGCGCCGATTTCGAAAGCCGCCGTCGATGAGCCCCCGACCATTTGCCCCCCGTCCCGTCGCCCCGCGTTGCCGCGGCGGCGCATCCTCGCTGTTGCGCCTGTCGTCGGCCGCTGCGAGCCGCTGGCCGTCGCCGACTGAGCTGAGCGACTGGGCCGGACGCCTGGCGCGGCGCAGTGATGCAGCGCCGGCAACGATGGTCGCGCCCACATCCGAGATGGCTTCAAAGGCGGTCACGCGGCTGTGGCCGAGTGCGGCCTGAACCGGCTTCCAGGGAGAAAAACATGTCGATCCAGCTTGCCCCGAACACCACCCCCGTGCGCGATGCGGTTCGCCCGGTTGCCGCACGGGTGGCGCCGGCCACCGTGCCACGCGTCCTGCAGTCGGCCCGCGCGCCGGCCCAGCTGACGTTCTTCTTCAAACGCGGCTAGACCACACCACTTTCCGGACCGGTTGACGTCCAAGGGGAGCGGGCGTTGCGGCGGTGATGAGAGCGAGCCGCCGCAGTTCCACGTCCCGCTCCCCGTCTTTTTTAGGACACGTCGGTCAGGCCGGCGCCGGGCCGCTCCCAAGCGGCCTGAGCTCCCCTCGGGGGACGCGAGCGTAGCGAGCTTGGGGCTGTCAGTTCAGGTCGGTTTGGCCAGTCCGAGCTTCTCGACCAGCACCTTCTCGCGCTGATAGGTGTCTTCGGCGAAGCGGCTGTACTGCTCCGGGTTCATCGGCAGCAATTGCTGGTCGTACTTGGCGAGCACCTCGACATGGCTGGGCTGCTCCATCGCGCGCCGGAAGGCGTCGTGGATGCGCGCCACCAGCGTCGGCTCCATGCCCTTCGGGCCGCCGAGCCCGTACGGTGAGGCCTGCACGATCGGCAGGCCCAGTTCCTTCAGCGTCGGCACGTCGGGGAACTTCGCCAGGCGCTGTTCGCCCCACGTGCACAGCACGCGCAGCCTGCCGCTCGCCACGTGCGGGGCGAATCCGGTCGAGTCGGCCGCGGCCATCAGCTGACCGCCGAGCAGCGACTGCATCAGGTCGGCGCTGCCCTTGTAGGGGATGTGGTTCAGTTCGAGCCCGAGGCGCTGGGCAATGTCTTCCATCGTCAGGTGCGGGCTCGTCAGGACGCCGGTTGAGCCGTAGGCGAGCTTGCCCGGGTTGGCCTTGGCCCAGGCCACGAGGTCGGCCCAGCTCTTGATCGGCGACTCGCTCGGCACGACCACCCCGAAGGCATAACCGGTGATGCCCAGGATGTAGCTGATGTCCTTGACCGGATCCCAGTTGATCTTGGTGGTGTAGGGCAGGCGGAACACGCCCAGCGGGATCTGTGCCAGGGTGTGGCCATCGGGCTTGCTCTGCTGCAGCACCTGGGCCGGCAAGGTACCGCCCGCGCCGGGTCGGTTCTCCACCACCACGGCCTGCCCGATCAGCTTGGCGGCGTTCTCGGCCAGCACGCGCATCGTGATGTCGGTCGGCCCGCCGGCCGGAAAGGCGATCAGCAGCTTCACCGGCTGGCTCGGCCAGGGGCCGGACTGGGCGGGGCTGGCGAAGGGCGCGGCCGCCGCCGCGGCCAGGAGATGTCGGCGTTGCATCATGCGGAGCTCCACTGAGGGACAGGCCTGGAGTGTTCGCCCTGGCGTGGCGTGGCGCCACCGTGAATGCCCCGAGCCTTCGCGGCGCCGGCAGGGCCCACACTGGCCGCCAGGATCTGTCACCGGAGTTCGCCATGACCCTCAGCCGCCGCCACCTGCTCGCCGCGACCTTTTCCCTGCCCGGCCTGGCCACCGCGCAGGCGGGCTGGCCGAGCAAGCCGGTTCGCATCGTCGTGCCCTTCGCGGCGGGCGGCACGACCGACATCCTGGCCCGAGCCCTCGCGCCCGAACTGCAGAAGGTCTTCGGTCAGCCTTTCGTCGTCGACAACAAGCCCGGCGCCGGCGGCAACAACGGCGCTGCTGAGGTGGCCAAGGCGTCGAACGATGGCCACACCCTGCTGATGGGCACGGTTGGCACGCACGCGATCAATGCCGCGCTGTACGCGAAGATGCCCTACGACCACCTCAAGGACTTCGTCCCGATCACCCTGGTGGCCGGGGTGCCGAACGTGCTGGTGATGAACCCCGCCAACGCGCAGAAGTACGGCGTTGACAGCGTTCCGGCCTTGATCCGCTACGCCAAAGCCAACCCGGGCAAGCTGAACATGGCCAGCTCGGGCAACGGCACCTCGATCCATCTTGCCGGCGAGCTCTTCAAGTCGATGACCGGCACGTTCATGCTGCACCTGCCTTACGGGGGCTCGGGGCCGGCACTGATCGACCTGATGTCGGGCAACACCGACCTGATGTTCGACAACCTGCCGGCGTCCCTGCCGCACATCAGGAGCGGCAAGCTGAAGGCGTTTGCCGTGACCAGCGCGGTGCGCTCTACGGCATTGCCCGACCTGCCGACGATCGATGAGGCGGGCGGCCCGGCACTGAAGGGCTTCGAGGCCAGTTCCTGGTTCGGACTCCTGGCGCCGGCCGGCACCCGCATCGAGACCGTCAACCGCCTGCAACAGGAGACCGCCAAGGCCCTGGCCTCGCCGGCGCTCAAGGAGCGGCTGCAGGCCCAGGGCGCGATCCCGAGCGGCATGACGAGCGCCGAGTTCACGGGCTTCATCGGTGCCGAAACGGCCAAATGGGCCAAGGTGGTCAAGTCCGCCGGCGCCAAGGTGGACTGATGGTGCCCTCAAGCTCGCTGCGCTCGCGGCCCCAGTAGCGGCGCAGGCCGTTTGGGAGCGGCCCGGCACGGCCTGACACCGCGTCACTGTTTCGACGCTGGCCTCGAGTGAACGAGGCGGCGCCTCGCCTATGCTGCCGGGCCGATGATCAAGCTCACCCTGAACGACCAGCCG
>DATDES010000235.1:0-12638 GCA_036522975.1 Burkholderiaceae bacterium
CGGCAACCTGATTGCCGAGTTGAAGCTGATCTACAACAAGACGCGCCAGGCGGCGATCACCAAGGAATTGAGTGAGATCGTCGGCGGTGCCGCGGCTGTTTAACGAATCGAAGAACCGAAGGACCAACGAACATGGCCAATACTCAAACCCAAGGCGCCCAAGGCAAGATCGTCCAGTGCATCGGTGCGGTGGTCGACGTCGAGTTCCCGCGCAACGAGATGCCGCGCATCTATGACGCGTTGAAGCTCGAAGGCACGGCGTTGACGCTCGAAGTCCAGCAGCAGCTCGGCGACGGCGTTGTGCGCACGATCGCGCTCGGATCGTCCGATGGCCTGCGCCGCGGCCTGATGGTCAGCAACACTGGCGCGGCGATCACCGTGCCGGTCGGCAAGGCGACCGTCGGCCGCATCATGGACGTGCTGGGCAATCCGATCGACGAGCGAGGCCCTGTGGGCCAAGAGCTGACCGCCTCGATCCACCGCAAGGCGCCGGCCTACGACGAACTGAGCCCGTCGCAGGAGCTGCTCGAAACCGGCATCAAGGTGATCGACCTGATCTGCCCGTTCGCCAAGGGCGGCAAGGTGGGCCTGTTCGGTGGCGCCGGTGTCGGCAAGACGGTTGCGATGATGGAGCTCATCAACAACATCGCCAAGGCGCACTCGGGCCTGTCGGTGTTCGCCGGCGTGGGGGAGCGCACCCGCGAGGGCAACGACTTCTATCACGAGATGATGGAGTCGGGCGTCGTCAACAGCGACAACCTGAGCGAATCGAAGGTCGCGATGGTCTACGGTCAGATGAACGAGCCCCCGGGCAACCGTCTGCGCGTGGCACTGACCGGCCTGACGATCGCCGAATCGTTCCGCGATGAAGGCCGAGACGTGCTGTTCTTTGTCGACAACATCTACCGCTACACGCTGGCCGGCACCGAAGTGTCCGCGCTGCTGGGGCGCATGCCTTCCGCCGTGGGCTACCAACCGACGCTGGCCGAGGAAATGGGCCGCCTGCAAGAGCGCATCACGTCGACCAAGGTCGGTTCGATCACTTCGATCCAAGCCGTCTACGTGCCGGCGGACGACCTGACCGACCCCTCGCCCGCGACCACTTTCGCGCACCTGGACGCCACCGTCGTGCTGTCGCGCGACATCGCCGCGCTGGGCATCTACCCGGCGGTCGATCCGCTCGACAGCAACAGCCGCCAGGTCGACCCGCACGTGGTCGGCGAGGAGCACTACAGCACCACGCGTGCGGTGCAGGCGACACTGCAGCGCTACAAGGAACTGCGCGACATCATCGCGATCCTCGGCATGGACGAGTTGAGCCCGGAAGACAAGCTGGCCGTGTCGCGCGCGCGCAAGATTCAGCGCTTCCTGTCGCAGCCCTTCCACGTCGCGGAAGTCTTCACCGGCGCGCCCGGCGAGTACGTGCCGCTGAAGGAAACCATCCGCGGCTTCAAGATGATCGTTGCCGGTGAATGTGACCACCTGCCCGAGCAGGCCTTCTACATGGTCGGCACGATCGACCAGGCGCTCGAAAAAGCCAAGAAGATCCAGTAACGAGGAATCGCGATGGCCACCATCCACGTCGACGTCGTCTCCGCCGAAGCCAGCATCTTCTCCGGCGAGGCGAAGTTCGTCGCGCTGCCCGGCGAGATGGGCGAGCTCGGGATCTACCCGCGCCACACCCCGCTGATCACGCGCATCAAGCCGGGCGCGGTGCGCATCGTACGGGCCGACAACGACGAAGAGGAATTCGTCTTCGTCGCTGGCGGCATCCTCGAAGTGCAGCCGAACACGGTGACGGTGCTTGCGGACACCGCGATCCGAGGTCACGACCTCGACGAAGCCAAGGCGCTCGAAGCAAAGCAGCTCGCCGAGGAGGCGATGAAGAACGCCAAGAGCGACATCGACTTCGCCGCCGCGCAGGGCGAGTTCGCGACGATGGCCGCGCAGATCGCGGCGATCCAGAAGCTGCGCCGCAAGTAGCGCCAACAAGGTCGGAGCAAAACCCCGAACCGGGGAAAAGAAGGGTCGGAAACAGGTTTGTTCGCGGTTGGCCCGCGGCCTGCGACAATACCGGTATGGCCAAAGTCATTTCCACTCGACTCTCCGAAGACGGTCTGCGCTACGGCGTCAAGGCCCCCGGTTCACCTTTCCTCGGCAGCGGCAACACGCGTTCGTGTTTCCTGTGCGGCAAGCACAGGCAGCAGGCGCAGCTCCAGTCCAAGCGCGTGCTCGGGCGCTCGGAGATGGTTTGCGCGCCCGCCTGCGGAACTGTGCGCGAACGCTCGACCTGAGCGGGCGCGCCGGTCGCTGGCTGCCGAACGCAGCCTGAGCCGCCTTAGGCCGGGTGCGTTGGGTCGACCCAGCGCACCGTCTCGGGTGGCTCGACCGGTTCGATGTCCAGGTTGATCGCGACGGCCTCACCGTCGCTGCGCACCAGCACGCATTCAAGGGCCTCACTGCGGCTGGCGTTGATCTCCTGGTGTGGCACGAAGGGCGGCACGTAGATGAAGTCGCCCGGCCCGGCTTCGGCTGTGAATTCGAGGTGCTCGCCCCAGCGCATGCGCGCTCGGCCCTTGACGACGTAGATCACGCTTTCGAGCGGGCCGTGGTGGTGGGCGCCGGTCTTGGCGTTCGGGTGGATGTGGACCGTGCCGGCCCAAAGCTTCTGGGCTCCCGCGCGCGCAAAGTTGATCGCCGCCTTGCGGTTCATGCCGGGGGTCTGGGCGGTGTTGGGGTCCAGCTGGTCACTGGCGATCACACACACACCGTCGTGCTTCCAGGGCGCATCGGAGAGATCGGAGGGTGCGTTGCTCATGGCCTTGCACGGCGGCTTGTTCCGCAGGAGGCCGCATCGTAAGCCGTCGGGCAAGGTTTCGTATGCTGCGCCCATCGCCAATCAAGTCGAAAGCGAGCGAACGCCAATGGCCAAGGAAGGCAAGAACAAGGGTTCCCTGAGCAAGGCCGACTATCTCGAGGCGCTCGAGCCGCTGCAGTTCGAGCTGAACCAGATGGCGCACTGGGTCCAGGCGACCGGGCAACGGGTGCTGGTGCTCGTTGAGGGCCGGGACACGGCGGGCAAGGGTGGGGTGATTGCGGCGATCGCCGACACCCTGAACCCGCGCTACTGTCACGTCGTTGCCCTGCCCAAGCCGAACGAACGCGAGCGCACGCAGTGGTACTTCCAGCGCTACGTGGCGCACCTGCCGGCGGCGGGTGAGATCGCGTTGTTCGACCGCAGTTGGTACAACCGAGCGGGCGTCGAGCCGGTGATGGGCTTCTGCACGCCGGCCGAAGCCGCGGCGTTTCTGACCCAGGCGCCGAGGTTCGAGCGCATGCTGGTCGACGACGGCATCCTGCTCTTCAAGTACTGGCTCACCGTCGACCAGGCGGAGCAGGAGGCCCGGTTCGCCGAGCGCATGGAAGACCCGACGAAGCGCTGGAAGCTGTCGCCGATCGACCTGAAGGCGCGTGGCAAGTACGCCGCCTACGGCCAGGCCCGCGACACGATGCTGGCCGCCACGCACAGCAAGCGCGCACCCTGGACCCTGGTGGACTTCAACGACCAGCGGCGTGGGCGCCTGACCCTGATCCGCCACCTGCTCGACCACCTGCCCGATACGCAGGTCGAGCCCGAGCCCATCGAGATGCCACCGCTGGCGGGCAAGGCGCTGAAGGAAAGCTTTCGCGGGCCGCTGAAGCCGATCAAGAGCCTGTGAGGCCGGCCCTCAGCGAACGTAGGGTGCGTTCGGCAGTTCGTTCTGGTTGATCGTGTCTGCCCCCAGGGCAAAGTGCCGCAGAAGCAGGGCATCGACGGCATCGATCGCTGCATTCAGACCTTCCTCGTAGCGCCCGGCGCGAAAGGCCTCGCGCATCCCGGCCACGATGGCCTGCCAGTGTTCGGCGGGAACATGGCGCGAGACCCCGCGGTCGGCGACGATCTCGATGGCGTGTTCGGCCAGCAGCAGGTAGATCAGTACGCCGTTGTTGTCTTCGGTGTCCCACACCCGCAACTTGCTGAACATCATGATGGCGCGGTCGCGCGCACCGAGGTTCTTCCACAGGTAGGACATCGGCAGGCCGGCTTCGACACACAGGCGGACTTCGCCACGGTGAGCGCTTTCGCTCTTGTGCACGCGCGCTTCCAGGCGTTGCAAGGCCCCGTCGCCAAGTGCACGCACGGCGTCGCGCTCGTCGAGCCAACGGTGCTTGAGGATGCGCAGGAGCTTGTTCATCGATGCATCTCACCAATCACCGGAAGCGCCACCGCCGCCGAAGTCGCCGCCGCCGCCCGACGAGAAGCCGCCACCACCACCGCCGCTCCAGCCGCCACCGCCGAAGCCGCCGAGCCCACCGGCGTAGCCGCCATGGCGGCCGCTGCTGCGCAAGACGTTCGACGCGCCGGCAAACAGGCCGAACAACAGGCCGATGACCGCACCGATCCCGGCGATCGACAGGCTGTTGCTGACCAGCCAGGCGACGACGCCGGTGGCGCCGCCGCTGGCCACCGAGCCGAGGCCGCGGCCGAAGATGCGTCGCGTCACGCCAGCAACCAGGGGCAGCGCGACGAAGGCGAAGATCAGGAGTTCGATCGGCTGCATGCCACCGAACGGGCGCGACGACGACGGGCGTTCACGCTGCTGCGGCGCCGGCAGGGCCTCGCCCTTGATGCGCGCGATCAGCTGATCGATCGCGGCGTCGAGGCCGCCGGCGTAGTCGTTGGCCCGAAACGCCGGCCGGATCGCGCTGTCGATGATCTGGCGCGCCGCCAGGTCTGGCACCGCGCCTTCGAGGGCCTTGGCGGTCTGGATATTGACCCGGCGGTCGTTCTTGGCGACCACGATCAGCAGGCCGTCGCCGACGTCGCGGCGACCGATCTTCCAGGCTTCGCCGACTCTTTGGGCGTAGGCGGCGATGTCTTCGGGCAGCGTGCTGGGCACCAGCAGCACGACGATCTGCGGTCCGGCCTGGGCTTCAAAGGTCGCGAGCTTGCTGCTCAGTGCGTCGATCTGCGCAGCGCTGAGCGTGCCGGTCTGGTCGATCACGCGGCCGCTGAGCGGCGGCACCGGCAGGATGTCCTGCGCGCGGAGCGCGCCGCCTGCCGCAAGCAGCACCAGCGACAGCATTAGCAGCGGCCAAAGCCGCCGCAGGGCAGGCATGGTGGCGCGGTCCTACTTCGACGCGGCGGCCGCAGGAGGGGGCGCGGCCTTGTCGAAGCTCACCGCGGGCGGCGCCGAGATTTGCGCTTCGTTGGCGACCGTGAAGCTGGGCTTGACCCCGTAGCTGAAGATCATCGCCGTCAGGTTGGTCGGGAAGCTGCGCGCCAGTACGTTGTAGTCGGCCACGGTCTTGATGTAGCGGTTGCGCGCGACCGTGATCCGGTTCTCGGTACCTTCGAGCTGCACCCGCAGGTCCTGAAAGCCCTGGTTCGCTTTCAGGTTGGGGTAGGCCTCGCTGACCGCCATCAGCCGCGCCAGCGCGCTTCCCAGCTCGCCCTGGGCCTGCTGGAACTTGTTGAAGGCCTCGGGGTTGTTCAGGGTTTCGGGCGTGACCTGGATCGAGGTCGCCTTGGCCCGCGCCTCGATCACCTTGGTCAATGTTTCCTGCTCGAAGTTGGCTTCGCCCTTGACCGTGGCCACGATGTTCGGAATCAGGTCGGCTCGGCGCTGGTACTGGTTCAGCACCTCGCTCCAGCCGGCCTTGACCTGCTCGTCCAGGCGCTGGAAGTCGTTGTAGCCGCAGCCGCTGAGCGCCAGTGCAGCAACGAGGGTCGTGAACCAGGTGGTGAGGCGTCGAGTGATGGTCATGGGGTGTCCCTGAATCGAGTGGCGGATGCTAGCCGCGGCTGTACCCGGCCGACAAGCGAGGCGAGTGTCCATGGTGGCGAATAAAATCCGCCCGCTCATGACCACGACCCCCCTAGCTCCATTGCGTCTCTCCGGCCTTGAACCGGTCCATATCGGCAGCGGCTCGCTGTTCGTCAACATCGGTGAGCGCACCAACGTCACCGGCTCCAAGGCCTTTGCGCGCCTGGTTCTGGCCGGCGACTTCGAAGGCGCGCTGGCCGTCGCTCGCCAGCAGGTGGAGAACGGCGCCCAGATCATCGACGTCAACATGGACGAGGCGATGCTCGACAGCCAGGCAGCGATGGTGCGCTTCCTGCAGCTGATGGCCGGCGAGCCCGAGATCGCGCGCGTGCCGGTGATGATCGATTCATCGAAGTGGAGCGTGATCGAGGCCGGCCTGCAATGTATCCAGGGCAAGGGCATCGTCAACTCGATCTCGATGAAGGAAGGCGAGGCCGAGTTCCGCAGGCAAGCCAAGTTGGTGCGCCGCTACGGCGCGGCCGCCGTCGTGATGGCCTTCGACGAGCAGGGCCAGGCCGACACCTTCGCGCGCAAGACCGAGATCTGCGAGCGCGCCTACCGCATCCTCGTCGATGAAGTTGGCTTCCCGGCCGAGGACATCATCTTCGACCCCAACATCTTCGCGATCGCCACCGGCATCGAGGAGCACGACAACTACGCCGTCGACTTCATCGAGGCGACGCGCTGGATCAAAGAGCACTTGCCGGGCGCGAAGGTGTCGGGCGGGGTCAGCAACGTCAGCTTCTCGTTCCGCGGCAACGACCCGGTGCGCGAGGCGATCCACACCGTCTTCCTGTTTCACGCGATCAAGGCGGGGATGGACATGGGCATCGTCAACGCGGGCATGGTCGGGGTCTATGACGACCTCGACCCCGAACTGCGCGGGCGCGTGGAAGACGTCGTGTTGAACCGGTGCAAGGACGCCGGCGAGCGCCTGGTCGAGATCGCTGACCGCGCCAAGGGGCGCGCGCTGGACGACAGCGCGCGCCTGGCCTGGCGCGCCGGGGATGTCGACACGCGCCTGGCGCATGCGCTGGTGCACGGCATCACCGAGTTCATCACCGCCGACACCGAGGAGGCCTGGCAGGCGATCCAGGCCAAGGGCGGGCGACCGCTGCACGTGATCGAGGGCCCGCTGATGGCCGGCATGAACACCGTCGGCGACCTGTTCGGCGCGGGCAAGATGTTCCTGCCTCAGGTGGTGAAGAGCGCGCGCGTGATGAAGCAGGCCGTGGCCCATTTGCTGCCCTACATCGAGGCGGAAAAGAAGGCGTTGGTCGACGCCGGCGGCGAAGCCAAGGCGAAGGGCAAGATCGTGATCGCGACCGTGAAGGGCGACGTGCACGACATCGGCAAGAACATCGTCACCGTCGTGCTCCAGTGCAACAACTTCGAAGTCGTCAACATGGGGGTGATGGTGCCGTGCCAGGACATTCTGGCCAAGGCGCGCGTCGAGGGCGCCGACATCGTCGGCCTGTCGGGCCTGATCACGCCCAGTCTCGAAGAGATGCAGCATGTGGCGGCCGAGATGCAGCGCGACGACTGGTTCCGGATCAAGAAGATTCCGCTGCTGATCGGCGGCGCAACCACAAGCCGCGTACACACCGCCGTCAAGATCGCTCCGCACTACGAGGGCCCCGTCGTCTACGTGCCCGACGCGTCGCGCAGCGTGGGCGTGTGCAGCGACCTGCTCAGTGACGAGCGCGCCGCGAAGTACATCGCTGAATTGGAAGCCGACTACGTGCGGGTGCGCGAACAGCACGCCAGCAAGAAGACGACGCCCTTGGTGAGCCTGGCCGAGGCGCGCGCGAACAAGCAGGCGGTCGACTGGGCCGCATACACGCCGCCGGTGCCCAAGTTCTTCGGCCGGCGCGAGTTCCGCAATCACGACCTGGCCGAGGTCGCCGCCCACATCGACTGGACGCCGTTCTTCCAGACCTGGGATCTGGCAGGCCGCTTTCCGGAGATCCTGCGTGACGAGGTGGTCGGCCACGAAGCGACGCGCGTGTTCAGCGACGCCAAGCGCATGCTGCAGCGCCTGATTGAAGGGCGCTGGCTGCAGGCGCACGGCGTGCTCGGCCTGTATCCGGCCAACACGGTGAACGACGACGACATCGCCTTCTACGCAGACGAGTCACGCGCCGAACCGCTGATGGTCTGGCACGGCCTGCGCCTGCAGACGGCAAGGCCGGTGATCGACGGTGTGAAACGCCCGAACCGTTGCCTGGCCGATTTCGTCGCACCGCGCGGCGTCAAGGGCGACTATGCCGGCATGTTCGCGGTCAGTCTTCAGGGGGTCGAGAAGAAGGAATCCCAGTTCCTCGCCGACCATGACGACTACTCGGCCATCATGCTGAAGGCCCTCGCCGATCGCCTCGCCGAGGCCTTCGCCGAGCGCCTGCACCAGCGCGTGCGTACCGAGCTGTGGGGCTACGCCGCCGGCGAGTCCCTGTCCCACGAAGAGCTGATCGCCGAGAAGTACCGCGGCATCCGCCCTGCGCCGGGCTACCCGGCCTGCCCCGACCATCTGCCCAAGCGCGAGCTGTTCCGCGTGCTCGACGCGGGGCGCGTCGGCATGGGGCTGACCGAGAGCCTGGCGATGACGCCGGCGGCGAGCGTCAGCGGCTTCTACCTGGCGCACCCTGACGCGGTCTATTTCAACGTCGGCCCGATCGGCAACGACCAGCTGGCTGACTGGGCCGCCCGTTGCGCGCTCGACGAGGCCAGCGCGCGTCGCGCCCTGGCGCCGCAGCTCGGTTAGGCCTGGGTGACCGCGGCGACTTCCTGGTGGCGTGGCCTGTGGCCGGCGCCGTTGGCCATCGACAGGCGAGAGCGCGTGCGCGTCGTCGTCGGCGCAACCCTGGGCATGCTGATCACCGCCTTGGCGTGCCAGGCGATCGGGGGCCCGGCCGGTGCCGGCTGGCCCTGGCTGGTGGCGCCGATGGGGGCCACCGCCGTGCTGGTGTTCGCGGTGCGCGCCAGTCCGCTGGCTCAGCCCTGGGCCGTCGTCGGCGGGAACACCTTGTCGGCCCTGGTGGGCATCGCCTGCGCGCGGTGGGTCGGCCCGCCCGCGCTGGCCGCTGCATTGGCCGTTGGCGCGGCGATCGGGCTGATGATCGCGCTGCGCTGCCTGCATCCACCCGGCGGCGCCAGCGCGCTGCTGGTGGCCTTGAGCGGGGTCACCGATCCGAGCTTCGCGCTGTTTCCAGTGCTGGCGAACTCGCTGCTGCTGGTCGTGGCCGGGCTGGCCTACCACCGGGTCACCCGCCCTGTCCACCTGCCCGCGCCCGCGCCGGCCGAGCCGGCCGCGGGGGCGGACGAGGCCCGCGCCCTGGATGCCGACCTGGACGCCGTGCTCGCTCGCTACAACCAGATCCTGGACATCAGCCGCGAGGACCTCAAGGCCCTGCTCGAGGACACCCAGCTGCGCGCCTACCAGCGCAAGCTGGCCAACATCCGCTGCAGCGACATCATGTCGCGCCGGCTGATCACGGTGAACGGCGGCACGTCGTTGCCGGCAGCCCTGGCGCTGTTTCGCGAGCACCGCATCAAGGCCTTGCCGGTGGTCGATGCGTCGGGGCGCATCGCCGGCATCGTGACACCGGCCGACTTCGTGCGTGGTGCGCAGACGGCCGACACCGTCGGCCAGATCATGACCCGCAAGGTGCGCGTGGCCAGTGTCGATCGGCACCTGGTCGATCTGATCCCCTTGTTCGGCAGCAGCGGCCACCACCACGTCCCGATCGTCGACGCGGGCGGCCACCTGGTGGGGATCATCACGCAGTCGGATGTCGTCGCGGCGCTGTGCCAGCCGGGTGCGGCCCCGGCCAGCGCCTGAGCCTCGGCGGCCGTCAGGCCTGCGGCAATGCCCGCCGCCACTGCATCGCTTCGGCGATGTGCATCGAGCGGATGCGCTCGCTGCCCGCCAGGTCGGCGATCGTGCGCGCCAGCTTTTGCACCCGATGCAGGCCGCGGCCCGACCAGCCCAGACGCTCGGCGGCGCGCTGCAGCAGGTCGCGGCTGGTGTTGTCGAGGGCGCAATGGCGTTCCAGGTCGGCGACCGACAGGTCGGCATTGGTCAAACCCTGACGGTCTTGTTGGCGGGCGCGTGCCGCATGCACGCGAGCCGCTACCGTGGCGCTCGTTTCCCCGTCGGGTGCGCCCATCAGTTCGCCGGGCTTGACGGAGGGCACCTCGACCTGGATGTCGATCCGGTCCATCAACGGCCCCGACAGCTTGCCCTGGTAGCGCGCCACCGCGTCGGGCGTGCAACGGCAGTGCCGACCAGTGGCAGCGAAGGCGCCGAGGTAGCCGCAGGGGCAGGGGTTCATCGCGCCGATCAGTTGAAAGCGGGCCGGGAATGAGGCCTGCCGAGCGGCGCGCGAAATCGTGATGCGCCCGGTTTCGAGTGGCTCGCGCAGCGCTTCGAGCGCGGCGCGAGGCAGTTCGGGCATCTCGTCCAGAAAGAGCACCCCGGCATAAGCCAGCGAGATCTCGCCCGGCCGCGGTGGTGAACCGCCGCCGACCAGGGCGGCCGCGGTCGCAGAGTGATGCGGTGCGCGAAAGGGCCGCACCATCCAGCGCTCGGGGTCGAACCCGTTGACCAGGCTGGCGATCGCGGCGCTGGCCAGGGCCTCATGCTCGGCCATCGGTGGCAGCAAGCCCGACAGACGCTGCGCCAGCATCGACTTGCCGGTGCCGGGCGGGCCAACCATCAACACACTGTGGTGCCCGGCGGCAGCGATTTCGAGCGCGCGCTTGGCACCCGCCTGGCCGCGTACGTCGCGCAGGTCGAGCGCAAAGGGCGTGGCGCTGACGGCCTGGGCGCATGCCGACGGCAAGGGCCGGGCGGCTTCACCGGCCTGCAGAGCGGCGACCACATCGAGCAGGTGGCGTGCGCTGCGCACGTCGACCTGTCCGGCCAGGGCGGCCTCGCGGGCACTGGCTTCGGGCAGCACGAGGCAGCGCGCCGCACCCTCGTGGCGCACGGCCAGCGCCAGAGCCAGCGCGCCACGCACCGGACGCAACTCGCCGGCCAGGCTCAACTCGCCGGCAAACTCGCAGGCGTCCAACGCCTTGGCGTCGATCTGGCCCGCGGCGGCCAGGATGCCGAGCGCGATCGGCAGATCGAAGCGGCCGGATTCCTTGGGCAAGTCGGCCGGCGCGAGATTGACGGTGATGCGCTTGTTGTTCGGGAAGCCAAGGCCGCTGTGGGCCAGGGCCGCGCGCACGCGTTCGCGCGCCTCCTTAACTTCGGTGTCGGCCAGGCCGACGAGGGTGAAGCTCGGCAGGCCGTTGGCCAGGTGCACCTCGACCAGTACCGCCGGGGCGTCAAGGCCGTCAATAGCGCGACTGCGGACCACGGCCAGTGTCATGAGTGACTTTGCTGCTCGATTTCGATGCGGTCCATTCTCGGGTCGCTGGGGGGCGCCTGTCCCTCCCCCGTAAGTGGGGCACCGTAACGGTGCGACCCAGTGCAACTCACCGAATTGGTGCGTAGCGCGCGCGAGGCACAGGCTTTCTGCCCTGTCGCGGGGCGTCGTGGCATTGGCGCCAGCGGGCACGGAAGCTGCAAACGCGGTTGCATCCGCTTTCTCGTCAAACCCCAATCACTCGCAGGAGCCACCCGCATGAATTTTCCCAACATCACGCTCGTCGCCGCCTTGGCGCTCGTCACGGTGCCCGCGTTCGCCCAGACGGCGGCTCCGCCTCCGCCTCCGCCTCCTCCTTGGACGCTGACAGGCAATGCCGGCCTGTTTTCGGACTACACCTTTCGCGGGATTTCTCAGACCAATACCAAGCCGGCCTTCCAGGGCGGTTTCGATGTCGGGCATGAATCGGGCTTCTACGCCGGCAACTGGAACTCGAACGTCGACGCCGCCATGTACAACGGCGCCAACCTCGAGATGGACTTCTACGGCGGCTTCAAAGCCACGTTCGGGGACTTCGGCTTGGACGTCGGTGGCATCTATTACTACTACCCCGGGTCGGGCGCCGCCAGCTCGGTCAAGATTGACAATGGTGAGATTTATGTCGGCGGGTCCTGGGGTCCTCTCACGGCCAAGTACTTCTATGCAGTGACCGACTTCTTCGGTGCGCCGAACTCGGACGGGTCCGCGTACCTGGACCTGGGCTTCAGCTATGACCTCGGCAGCGGCTTCGGCTTGGTCGCCCACGTCGGCTACCAGAGGCTGAAGGGTGGGGCGATCGCGGCGGAGATCAGCGGCTCGGCGCCCGACTCGATCACCGACTACAAGCTCGGCGGGACCTACACCGTCAATGGCTTCGTGCTCGGCGCCGCGTTTGTCGGCACGAATCGCGACTACAGCTTCGGCACGGCCTCGTCGAGTGGCAAGAACGTCAGTGACAACACTTTTGTTGTCTCGGTCAGCAAGTCGTTCTGACGCGCCGGCAACAAGGAGGTGGAACTATGAAAATGGTGACTGCGATCGTCAAGCCTTTCAAGCTCGACGAAGTGCGAGAGGCCCTGTCGGGCATCGGCGTCCAGGGAATCACGGTGACCGAGGTCAAGGGCTTCGGCCGCCAGAAGGGCCACACCGAGCTCTACCGTGGCGCGGAGTACGTGGTCGACTTCCTGCCCAAGGTGCGCATCGACGCTGCCGTCGACGACGCCCTGGTTGATCGAGTGATCGAGGCCATCGAGGCCTCGGCGCGGACCGGCAAGATCGGCGACGGCAAGATCTTCGTCAGCACGCTCGAACAGGTGGTTCGCATCCGCACCGGCGAGACCGGCAAAGACGCGCTCTGAGC
>DATDES010000236.1:0-13894 GCA_036522975.1 Burkholderiaceae bacterium
CATGGAGATCGGCTCCTTGGCGATCTTCATGATCTTGCGGATCTTGTCCTCGGGGATCTCCATCTTCTCGGCCAGCGTCGGCGCGTCGGGCTCGTAGCCGAACTCCTGCAGGTGCTGGCGCGAGATGCGGTTCATCTTGTTGATGGTCTCGATCATGTGCACCGGGATGCGGATCGTGCGCGCCTGGTCCGCGATTGAGCGCGTGATGGCCTGGCGGATCCACCACGTCGCATAGGTCGAGAACTTGTAGCCGCGGCGGTATTCGAACTTGTCGACCGCCTTCATCAGGCCGATGTTGCCTTCCTGAATCAAGTCGAGGAACTGCAGGCCGCGGTTGGTGTACTTCTTGGCGATCGAGATCACCAGGCGCAGATTGGCCTCGATCATCTCCTTCTTCGCGTCGCGTGACGACTTTTCGCCGGCGTTCATCTTCTTGTTGATCTGCTTCAAGTCCTCGAGCGGGACGACCGCGCGCGACTGCAGATCAATCAGCTTCTGTTGCAGTTCCTGGACCGCCGGCAGGTTGCGCGCCAGCACGATGCTGTAGGACTTGGCGGCGGCGATTTCCTTCTCGGCCCACTTCAGGTTCATCGAATTTGGCGGAAAGGTCTTGATGAAGTGTTCCTGCGGCATGCCGCACTTGTCGACCACGATCTTGCGCAACTCGCGCTCGTAGCGGCGCACATCGTCGACCTGCGAGCGCAGGATGTGGCACAGCTTCTCGATCGTCTTGACCGTGAAGCGGATGCTCATGATTTCGGCGCTAACCGACATCTGGGCGCGGTTGTACGACGGCGACTGGTAGCCGTCCTTCTCGTACGACTTGCGCATGCGGTCGAAATGGGTGCTGAGGGCATCGAATTTGACCAGCGCCGCGGCCTTCAGCTCTTCGAGTTTCTTCGTCAGTGCCTTGCTTCCGCCCTGACCGTCGTCGTCGTCTTCCTCGTCGAATTCGTCGAAGTCCTCTTCGGCCACATAGTCGTCGGCCTCATCCTCGGCGACGAAACCGTCGACGACCTCGGAGATCGTCATTTCGCTGGCCCGGATCTTCCCGGCCAGTGCCAGAATTTCGGCGATCGTCGTCGGCGAGGCGCTGATGGCCTGCATCATGTACTGCAGGCCGCCTTCGATGCGCTTGGCGATCTCGATCTCGCCCTCGCGCGTCAGCAGCTCGACGGTGCCCATCTCGCGCATGTACATGCGCACGGGGTCGGTCGTGCGGCCGAACTCGGAGTCGACCGTCGACAGCGCCGCTTCGGCGGCTTCTTCGGCTTCCTCTTCAGTGGCGGTGGTGGTCGAGCCGCCGGCGATCAGCAACGTTGCCGCATCGGGCGCCTGTTCGTAGACGGCGATGCCCATATCGTTGAGCATCGACACGATGGCTTCGAGGATCTCGTTGTCGACCAGTTTCTCGGGCAGATGGTCGTTGATTTCCTGGTGCGTCAGAAAGCCGCGCGTCTTGCCCATCTTGATGAGCGTCTTCAGCTCCTGGCGGCGCTTGGCGACTTCTTCTTCGGTCAGCTGCGTTTCGTCGAGGCCGAATTCGCGCATCAGGGCGCGCTCCTTGGCCCGCGACACCTTCATCCGCAGCGGTTTGGCCTTGGCCTTGCCTTCGACATCTTCTGCGGTCTCGCCTTCGACGTCGGCCTCGACATCGGCTTCGATGTCGACGAAGTCTTCGTCGCGAACGTCTTCCTTCTTTCCGACCGGCCCGGCCTTGCCTTTGGCGCCTTTCTTGGTCTTCAGGTCTTCAACGGCTTTGGCCGGTGCAGCCTTGGCAGAGGCCTTGGCCGAGGCAGGCTTCACGACAGCCTTCGTGGCTGTCTTGGCGGCGGCCTTTGCCGCTGTCTTGACGGGGGCGGGGGCGGTTTTCTTGGCGGTCATGCGGATCCTCGCGGAGGGGCGTTATCTGGTGCTTGTCAGCTGGCCAAGCGGTTCAACCCTGCGCCGTGCGCAACGTGGGCCGCAGGTCGCAAGAGCGGCCGGTAAGCCATCGGGCAGGGCAATGCTTCCAGCGCAGGGGCTGGGTGACGATTTAGCGGGGCAGTCCTTGCGGGGGAGGGTGGCCGATGGATGGTCCCGTGTCGCGGGTGGCCGGGGCCCGGAGGTGCTGCTGTCACTCTTGCCGTCGTTACAACGAACCCGTAATTATCGCCGAACCCGGCGGCAGCGTCAAAGGACGAAGCTCAGAGGGCGGTTTCGGCGCCTGGGCCGAGGCGTTGCTTCAGGTCTTGCATGCGCTTGAACAGGTGCCGGAAGGTGGCCCGCGCAGCCGGATCGGTAGCGATCGAGTCGGCGAGTGCGCTCTGCTGCAGCTTCAACTGTTCCAGCAAGCGGCCATCGAGCAACCGGCGCAGGTCGCTGAACTCGGACCCGTTGTCCTCAGGATCGTCACCCCATGGCACGACCGCCGCCTGCAAGACTTCGTTGGCACCCAGGGCCGCGCGCAGTGCTGCCCAGGGGCGCGTGCCGTGCTCCATCAGGTCGCTTTCGAGCCAAGCGATTAATTCACCGTGCGGCGCCGGCAGGGCATGGAGCAGTTCATGGTCTTCCGCGGTCAGGCGGTCCCACCAAGCCGATTGCATCAGCAACAACTGCACGATCCGGTCCTCCGGCCGCCGCGGCGCCCGGCGCGTGGCGGCAAAGCTCGAAGGCGCGTTGCTCCTGCGCCCCGGCTCGCGGCGCGCAGAGGCGCCCGGCGATGCGCCTGCCGTCCACTGGGCCTGCAGTTCGCCCTCGGGCAGCCCGGCCAGCCGAGTCAACTCGCTCACCATCTGCCGCTTCAGCGCGCCGTCGGGCAAGGCGTTCCAGAGAGGACGGGCCTGGGTGACAAAGCGGGCTCGGCCCTCGGCGGTGCCCAGGTCGCAGCCTTCGCGCGCCATCGCGATCATCTGGCGCGACAGCGGAACGGCCTGGGCGACGAAGCGTTCGAAGGCGTTCGCACCTTCGCCGCGGACGAAGGAGTCCGGGTCGTGTTCCGGTGGCAGGAACAGGAAGCGCACCGAGCGCAGGTCGCTGACGTGTGGCAGCGCTGCCTCGAGCGCACGTCCCGCCGCACGCTGGCCCGCGGCATCGCCATCGAAGCTGAACACGACCGAGTCGGTGAAGCGGAACAGCTTGCGCACATGTTCGTCGGTACAGGCCGTGCCGAGGGTCGCGACTGCATTGTCGAATCCCGACTGGGCCAGAGCGACCACGTCCATGTAGCCTTCGACGACCAGCGCGTAGCCGCGGCGGCGCATGCCCGCGCGAGACTCGTGCAGGCCGTACAGCTCGCGGCCCTTGACGAACAGCGCCGTCTCCGGCGAGTTGAGGTACTTGGGCTCGCCACGATCCAAGACCCGACCCCCGAAGCCGATCGTGTCGCCCTGGACCGAGCGGATGGGGAACATGATGCGGTCGCGGAAACGGTCGTAGCGCTTCTGCTCAGGGCCGTCCTCGCCTTGCACGATGACGAGCCCGGCTTCGACGAGCAACGGATCGTCGTATTGCGGGAAGCCGCTGGCCAAGGGCCGCCAACCATCGGGCGCGTATCCGATGCCAAAACGGGCGGCGATCTCGCCCGACAGGCCTCGCCCCTTCAGATAGTCGATGGCCCGGGCGTCGGCCTTGAGTTGCCTGCGGTAGTGATCGGCTGCACGCGCCAGCACGTCGGACAAGGTCGCCTGGCGCGCTTTGGCTTGCACTGCCTGCTGGCGCTCCGCATCGCTGCGCGAGTCGTCCGGCACCGTCAATCCGACCTGCTGCGCGAGATCACTGACGGCGTCACGAAAGCTCGCCCCCGTGTGCTCCATCAGGAAACCAACGGCGTTGCCATGCACGCTGCAACCGAAGCAGTGGTAGGTCTGGCGTGACGGGCTGACGCAGAAACTCGGCGATTTTTCGCCGTGAAACGGACACAGGCCCATAAAGTTGGCGCCACCCTTCTTGAGCTGGACGTGGCGTCCGATCACCTCGGCAATATCGACGCGCGAAAGCAGTTCGGCCACAAACCCGGGTGGAATCATCAACCGAGTCTAGCGAACGTGCACCGTGCCGCGTCCTTGCGCGGCCGTGCGAGATGCGTCGCGCGCGCCTAGACCGCGAAGTCGGTCAGCTTCTGTCCGCTTGCCAGGGCGCCTTTGAGCCAGCGGGGCTGCAAACCGCGGCCACTCCAGGTCTCACCGGTCGCCTTGTTTCGGTACTTGGCGGCGACCTTGGACCCGGCGCCCGCTGGTTTGCCGGGTCGTGCCGCCAAGTCGGCGACGCTCAGGCCATACTCGGCCATAAGCGCCTTGATCTTGGTGATTGCTTGTTGCCGCTCTTCGCGCTGGGTTTGGGCAATCTGCTGCTCGAGAGCCGCCTTCTGCGCCAACAGTTCGCTCAAATTGGCCATGCTGGAATCCTCTGCGTCGGAATGATGCCTTGAATATAGCATCGCCTATCGCAGAGGGTTAGCGCGTCCAGCGGCTATTTGTAGCCTACCCGGTCGAGCATTTGTTGAATCTTGACCTGATTCATTCCGACAACGGAAATCGGAATCGTCTCGCTCTTGAAGGTCCCCAGCGCCTGAAGAGCGGGGTTGGCGACCTTGACGCTGGCTACCGCTGGCCACTCGTTGTTACCGTCTGCGAAGTAGATCTGGGCCTGGTCGCTGGCCAGATACTCTAGAAAGCGCTGCGCCGCGTCACGATTCTTGGCATGTCGCGCGATGGCGGCACCGGCGATATTGACGTGCGTGCCGAAACCCTGCTGGTCTGGGAAAACAACGGCAACTTTCTCCATCGCCTGTTTTTCCTGCGGTTTGCTAGAGCGCATCAGTCGCGCCACGTAGTAACTGTTGACCAAGGCGACCGAACATTCTCCGCTGGCGACGCCGAGAATCTGGTCCGTATCCCCGCCTTTCGGTGCTCTGGCCATATTCGTCACCAAGCCCTTCAACCATGCTTCGGTGCCTTGCGGCCCTAGGTGCTCGTGCATTGCGCCGAAGAGCGACAGGTTGTAGGGGTGGGAGCCGGAGCGTGTGCACAAGCGACCCTTGTTTTTCGGATCGGCCAGTTCCTCGTAGGTATCGACATCTTCGCGCTTCACGCCAATCTTGTCGTACACGACCACGCGGGCGCGCGTCGAGAAGCCGAACCATGTCGAACCCTCACCGCTGTTCTTGCCTCGCAAGTGAGCCGGAATGCGCTCTTCTAGGATCTTGCTGTGCAAGGGCTGGAAAAGGCCGTCGACTTCCGCGCGCCAGAGACGCGCGGCATCCACCAACAGGACGACGTCCGCCGGGCTGGCGGCACCTTCGGTTTTCAGCCGAGCCAGGATGCCCGCATCGTCGGCATCGACGCGGTTGATCTTGATGCCGGTCGCCTTGGTGAAGTTGTCATACAAGGCCTCGTCGGTCTGGTAATGACGCGCGGAGTACAGATTGAGGGCTTGTTGTGCCAGCGCGCCATTGGCGAGGGCGAGGCCGACGGCGATCGCCGCGATCGAGCGGGGCAGGAACATGGTTCGTCTCCAGGACAGGGCTGTGCGCGAAGACTACCACATCAAATGAGAATGATTCGTGTTTGATGATACGAGATTGGATCGGATCACGGGGTCGGTGGCACATAGCCAGCGGGCTTGTCCGCTCCTTCGCCGAAGAAGAACTGCTCCATCTGCCGCGCCAGGTACTGGCGCGCCCGCGCATCGGCCAGGTTCAGGCGGTTCTCATTGACCAGCATCGTCTGGTGCTTCTTCCACAGCTCGAATGCTTCCTTGCTGACGTTGTCGTAGATCCGCTTCCCGAGCTCGCCAGGGTATGGCGGATAGACCAGCCCTTCGGCTTCCTTCTTCAGGTAAATGCATTGCACGGTGCGGCTCATCTCGAAACTCCTGCTTGTGACTTGAAATGCTTGACCAGCACCTGCGAGCGCCGGTCCCAGTTGTACTTGCGCTTGCGCGCTTCGGGCAGCCAATCTGCATCGGCGGGCTGGAACCCGCGCTTGAGGAACCAGTGCATCGTGCGCGTCGTCAACACGAAGACGCTGGCCAGGCCCATCGCGCGTGCGCGTTGCTCAACCCGTTTCAGGATCCGGTCCCCGTCACCCTGGCCTTGCACCTGCGGGCTGACCGTCAGGGCTGCCATCTCGGCGGTGCCGGCTTCGGGGTAGGGGTAGAGCGCGGCGCAACCGAAGATCACGCCGTCGTGCTCGATGACGGTGTAGTTGGCGATGTCGCGCTCGATCTCGGTGCGCTCGCGGCGAACCAAGGTACCGTCGCGCTCGAAGGGCTCGATCAGCTGCAGGATGCCGCCGACGTCGTCGCTGGTCGCTTCGCGCAGGCTCTCGAGCTTCTCGTCGACGACCATCGTGCCGATGCCGTCGTGCGTATAGACCTCCTGCAACAGCGCGCCGTCGACGCCGAAGGGCAGGATGTGCGAGCGCTCAACGCCTTCGCGACAGGCCTTGACGCAATGACGCAGGTAGAAGGCTACGTCAGTCGGCTGGGTCGGATCAGGTAGCGCGGCGAGCAGCCGCTCGGCGTCAGCGAGGGCCAGTTCGGTGTCGATTTCGCTGCTGTCGTCGTCCCTGTTCTCGCGCACGCCCGGCACTTCGGTGATGAAAATCAGCTTGTCCGCCTGCAGCGCAATCGCGGTCGACGTGGCCACGTCTTCCATCGTCAGGTTGAAGGCCTCGCCAGTGGGTGAAAAACCGAATGGCGAAAGCAGCACCACCGCGCCAGTGTCGATCGACCGGCGGATCGCCACGGCATCAACCTTGCGCGCGACGCCGCTGTGCATGAAGTCGATGCCATCGACGATGCCGACCGGGCGCGCGGTGAGGAAGTTGCCCGACACCACGCGCAGTGTCGCGTTGGCCATCGGGGTGTTCGGCAGGCCCTGCGAGAACGCGGCTTCGATCTCGAAGCGCAGCTGTCCCGCGGCCTCTTGTGCACAATCGAGGGCGACTTCGTCGGTGATGCGCAGCCCGTGGCTGAAGCGCTCGGGATGTCCCTTCGCTCTCAGCTGCTCACTCACCTGCGGGCGAAAGCCGTGCACCAGCACCAGCTTGATGCCCATCGCATGCAGGATCGCCAGGTCCTGCACGAAGGCTGATAGCTTGCCCGCAGCAATGCCCTCGCCGGCCATCGCGACCACGAAGGTCTTGCCCCGGTAGGCGTGGATATACGGAGCTACCGAACGAAACCACGGTACGAAGGTGTGGGGGAAGACAAGGCTCATGACAGGCGCGCGAGTGCGGCGCCGATTGTGCCGCAGGCGTCGTCGCGCGATTGACGGCTTCCTTCACACGGCGCAGCATGGCAATCCCGAATTCCTCTAGGAGCCCACGATGGATGCCTACAAGACCCATGGTGCGTTCAGCTGGTCCGAGCTGATGACGAGCAATCCGAAGGCCGCCTGTGAGTTCTACGGCACGCTCTTCGGCTGGAAGGCCGAGACGATGGACACGGCCACTGGCCCCTACCATGTGCTCAAGGTCGGCGACACCGCGGTCGGCGGGATCATGGGCAAGCCGCCGGGCACGCCGGCCGGCATGCCATCGATGTGGGGCTGCTACGTGACGGTCGACGATGTCGACAAGACCTTGGCCGACGTCAAGCGCCTCGGTGGCAGCGTGTTGATGGAACCGATGGAAGTGAAGGGTGTTGGCCGCATGGCCGTGATCCAGGATCTGCAAGGCGCTGCGCTGAGCGTGATCACCTACAACATGGGTTGATGGTCCGGGCCCCGTGGGCACGGGATAATCCGCGCCCCGTGCCTGCCGACATCTTTCCGACGCTTCTGCCCCCGATCACCTTCCCTGAGGCCTTGCCGGTCTCGGCGCGGCGCGACGAGATTGCGCAGGCGCTGCGGGCGCATCCGGTGGTCATCGTCTGCGGCGAGACCGGTTCGGGCAAGACCACGCAGCTGCCGAAGATCGCGCTCGGCCTGGGCCGCGGTCGGGCCCACACGGGCAAGCTGATCGGCCACACCCAGCCGCGTCGCATCGCAGCCTCGAGCGTCGCCAAGCGCATTGCCGAGGAACTGAGGACGCCCCTGGGCGCGGTGGTCGGCTTCAAGGTCCGTTTCCAGGACCGCTTGCAACCGGGTGCCTCGGTCAAGCTGATGACCGACGGCATCCTGCTTGCCGAGACGCAAGGCGACCCGCTACTGCGCGCCTACGACACATTGATCATCGACGAGGCACACGAGCGCTCGCTGAACATCGACTTCCTGCTCGGACACCTGAAGCAGATCCTGCCGCGGCGGCCCGATCTGAAGGTGATCGTTACTTCGGCCACCATCGACGCCGACCGTTTTGCCCGCCACTTCGCCGGCCCGCAGGGTCCGGCGCCGGTGATTCAGGTGTCGGGGCGGCTGTTCCCGGTCGAGCAGCGCTGGCGCCCGTTCGAGGAGACGCGCGAGCGGGATCTGAATGTCGCGATCGCCGACGCGGTCGACGAGCTTTGGGCGGGCGGCGCCAGCGGCGACATCCTCGTCTTCTTGCCCGGCGAGCGCGAGATCCGCGAAGCCACCGACCACCTGCGCAAGCACCTCACGCACGATCCGAAGAAGCGCCACGCCGACATCCTGCCCCTGTTCGCCCGCTTGTCGCAGGCCGAGCAGGACCGCGTCTTCGAGACCGGCGGCGCGGCACGCGTCGTGCTGGCCACCAATGTGGCCGAAACCTCGCTCACTGTGCCCGGTATCCGCTACGTCATCGACGCCGGGCTGGCACGGGTCAAGCGCTACAGCTATCGGAACAAGGTCGAGCAGTTGCAGGTCGAAGCGATCAGCCAGGCCGCGGCGAACCAGCGCGCGGGGCGTTGCGGTCGCGTCGCCGGCGGCACCTGCATCCGCCTCTACGACGAGGCCGATTTCACTGGCCGGCCCCGTTTCACCGACCCCGAGATCCTGCGCTCGTCGCTGGCGGGTGTGATCCTGCGCATGAAGTCGCTCGGCCTCGGTCTGGTCGAGGACTTTCCCTTCCTCGAGCCACCGCTGAAGAAGGCGGTCGTCGATGGCTACGCCCTGCTCGGCGAACTGGGTGCGGTCGACGAGCGCAACGAGCTGACGCCCATCGGGCGCGAGTTGTCGCGGCTGCCGCTCGATCCGCGCATCGGCCGGATGATCGTCGAGGCGCGAGAACGCCAGTCACTCACCGAAGTGCTGGTCATCGCCGCAGCCCTCTCGGGCCAGGATGTGCGCGATCGCCCACAGGACCGCGCACAGTTGGCCGATGAAAGGCACAAGCCCTTCGACGACGAGCGCAGCGAGTTCAGCGGCACCCTGAAGCTGTGGCAATGGCTGGAGCTCGGGCGCGGCCATGGAGCCGAGCACAAGGAGCACAAGCTCTCCAACCGCCAGCAGGAGCAGCGCCTTCGCGACCAGTTCATTTCGCCGCGCCGGGTGCGCGAATGGCGCGACATCCATTCGCAGCTGCTGACGGTCGTCGCCGAGCATGGCTGGCGCCTGAACGCGGCGCCGGCCAATTACGAACAGATCCACCTCGCTCTGCTCGCCGGACTGCTCGGCAACATCGGGCTGAAGGCCGACGACGAGGATTGGTACCTCGGCGCGCGCGGCATCAAGTTCTGGCGCCACCCGGGCGCCAACCTGTCGAAGAAGCCGGGGCGCTGGCTGATGGCGGCTGAGTTGGTCGAGACCACGCGCCTGTTCGGCCGCGGACTGGCGGCCATCGAGCCGACCTGGATCGAACGCATCGGCGGCCACCTGCTGAAGACGCAGCTGCTCGAGCCGCATTGGGAGAAGAAGGCCGCCGAAGTGGTCGCGCTGGAGCGCGCCACGCTGTACGGCCTGGTCATCTACAACAACCGCAAGATCAACTTCGGCCGCATCGATTCGGCCGCGGCGCGCGCGATCTTCATCCGCGAGGCCCTGGTCCATGGCGACTGGGAAACGCGCCTGCCCTTCCTGGCGCACAACGAGAAGCTGATTCGCCAGGTTCAGGAGCTCGAGCACAAGGCGCGTCGGCAGGACGTGTTGATCGACGACGAACTGATCTTCGCCTTCTACGACCAGCAGGTGCCGGCCGATGTCATCAGCGGTGCCAGCTTCGAGCGCTGGTACCGCGACGAGGTGAAGCGCCAGCCCGAGCTGCTGAAACTGACGCGCGACGAACTGATGCGCCATGAGGCTGCCGGCATCACGACGGCCGCGTTCCCGAAGACCATTCGCCTCGGCGGCATCGACTGTGTGGCGAGCTACCTACACGATCCCGGCGATCCGAAGGACGGCCTGACGGTGACGGTGCCCATCTATGCGCTGAACCAGGTCAGCGAAGAGCGCTGCGCATGGCTGGTGCCGGGGATGCTGTCCGCCAAGGTGCTCGCGCTGGTCAAGAGCCTGCAGCAGCGCCCGCGTTCGCGCCTGGTGCCTTTGCCCGACTATGCCGACGAGTTCTGCGCCAGCACACCTTTCGCGCACGGCAGCCTGGTCGATACCCTGCTGAAGGCGGTGCGCGATCGAACCCAACTCGCCGTTCAGCGCAATGACTTCAAGCTCGAGACCCTGGCTCCGCACCAGTGGATGAACTTTCGCGTCGTCGACGAGCACGCTCGGCAACTCGGCACCGGCCGCAACCTCGCGGCGCTGAAGGCCGAGCTCGGTCCGCAGGCGCGCTCGGCCTTCCAGGCCCTGGCCGGGCTGAAGCTCGGCCCCGCCGAGCTGCCCGCGCCTGTGGCGGCCCGGCCCGGCGTCCACGCGCCGGCGCCTGCGGTCGCACCAGCGATTAAATCCGCACTGTTCACCGACTGGACTTTCGGCGAACTGCCGGAGCTGATGGAAGTGCGCAAGAGCGGCCAGACTTTGGTCGGCTTCCCGGCCCTGATCGACAAGGTGACCGGGGTCGAGATCGAGGTCTTCGACGAGCCGGGGCTGGCTGCCATCCGGCACCGGGTCGGCCTACGCCGGCTGGTAGCCTTGCAGCTCAAGGAGCCGTTGAAGTACCTGGAGAAGAACATCCCCGACCTGCCGCGCATGGCCACGCAGTTCATGGGCCTGGGCAGCGCGGAGGATCTGCGCGAGCAGATCATCGCCGTCGCGCTCGACCGTGCTTTCCTGGCCGAGCCCTTGCCGACCGACGCCGGCGCTTTCAAGGCGCGGCTGGAGGCCGGTCGCAGCCGGCTGACCCTGATCGCCCAGGAGGTGGCCCGTGCCGCGGCCACCGTGCTGCAGGAGCACGCCAACGCCGTGCGAAAACTGAAAGACAGCAGGCCGTCCAAGGACGTGGCCGACGACATCGGGGCGCAGCTGCAGCGCCTGGTCGGCAGGCGGTTCCTGACGGACACGGACTGGGCAGCGCTGGCACACCTGCCACGCTACTTGCGTGCCATCCTGATGCGCCTGGACAAGCTGCGGGCCGATCCGGCGCGTGACGCTCAACGCCTGGCCGACCTGCGCCCGCTCGAGCAGCGCTGGTTGCGCCGGTTGGCCGAGCGCCGCGGAACCGCGGATGCACGCCTCGACGAGTTCGGCTGGCTGTTAGAAGAGCTGCGCGTGAGCCTGTTCGCACAGGAACTGCGCACACCGCAGCCGGTCAGCGTGAAGCGCCTGGACAGGGCCTGGGCTCAGCTCGGTGCGTGAGCACCGGCCAGTCGCCTCAGCGCCGCCGCCCCTGCTTGCGCAGCACGCCGATCTGCGGCGAGGGCGGCGTGACCCGCGAATCGAAAGGCTGGGTCAAATGTCCGAAGCGCGACATGACCCGCTTGACGTACTCGCGTGTCTCGTCGAAGGGTGGGATGCCGCGGTGCAGGTTCACGGCACCTTCGCCCGCGTTGTAGGCGGCCGCTACCAGTATCACGTCGCCTTCGAAGTAGGCGAGCAGCCAGCGCAGGTAAGCCAGGCCGCCGCTGATGTTCTGTTGGGCATCGAAAGGATTGCTCACGCCAAATCGTTTCGCAGTCTGGGGGATCAGCTGCATCAGGCCCATCGCCGCCTTGGGTGACACTGCAGTGACATCGAAGTTTGACTCCACTGCGATGATGGCCAGCACCAGCTGCGGCGAGACCTGATACTCCGGCGCGAGCTTGCGCACCAGGCGGTCGATGTGGGGTGGTGCCCCGGCAAAGCGTGTCGGCGCTGGCGGAAGCGAACTGGCGACCGTCAAGCAGGGTGGCGCCGCAGCCACCGGCCAAGTGACGGCGCGCAGCATCTGCTCGGCAAAGACGTGCCCCTGCAGCGATGCGGCCGTGAAGAGATATGCAGCCCAGTCGTCATGGCGATCGACGCCGCGGCCGTGGGCGTACAGATAGGCCAGCTCGTACTGCGATTCGGCATCGCCCCGGCGCGCCAGATGGCAAAGCTCCGCCACGGCTGCGGAGTCGTTGCGCGCACGCACCGCCGGGCCGGCATCGCCTGTCGCTGCGCCGGCGGGCCCTGTGGCAAGCGCAAGCATGGCCAGCGGCCAGTGTCGGCTGAGGGGCTTCATCGGAGCCTGAAGTCTAGTGGCAGGACGCAGGGCCGCGACCACCCAGACGATGGGCCGGCCGCGGCCGTCAGCCTACGGCAGTCGCATGAGTTCGAGTAGCCGATCCAGCCCGCCGCTTTCGATGGCGACCATGGCCTGCTCGCGCACCTTTGGTTTGGCGTGAAACGCGACCGACAGGCCGGCCGCACCCATCATCGGCAAGTCGTTGGCGCCGTCGCCGACGGCGATCGCCTGGTGTGGTTCGATGCCAAGCCGCACGCAGATCTGCAGCAGCATGCGCTTCTTCTCCTCTCCGTCGCAGATGTCACCCCAGGGCTGATCGACCAACCGGCCGGTGAGTTGTCCGTTGGCGACACCCAGCACATTGCTGCGCGCGAAATCCAGCGCCAGGCGATCGCTGATCCTGTCGGTGAAGTAGGTGAATCCGCCCGAGACGAGGAGGGTCTTCAGACCTGCGGACTGACAGGCGTGTACCAATACCTCGGCGCCCGGGTTGAGCCGCAGGCGCTCCTGCCAGACCCGCTCCAGCGCCTCGACCGGCACGCCCGCCAGCAGGGCCACGCGGCGGCGCAGGCTCTCCTTGTAGTCGGCGATCTCGCCGCGCATCGCTGCCTCGGTGATCGCCGCGACTTCGATCTTGCGCCCGGCCGCGGCGGCGATCTCGTCGACGCACTCGATATTGATCAGGGTCGAGTCCATGTCGAAGGCGATCAAGCGGAAGTCGGCCAGTCGCAGCGGTGGGTCTAAGCCGCGAATGGTGAGGCCGGGGGCGAACTCGAGACGGGGGGCGGCATCGGTGCTCATGGCGAGGGGATTATCCCGGCCGCGAGTCCGAACGGCTGTCGAGGGACAATGCAGGCATGACCCGTGACGACTCCCCCCACGCTCCAAAGCGCGCCTTGCTGGCCGCCGTGGCGGCCTTCGGTCTGGCCTCTTGTGCGACTGGCCCCAATGTCGAGTCCAAGGCCTGGATCGCGTCGCTCGAGGCCGCAGGCTATGTTCCCGCTGAGGCGCTGAATGCCGTTCCCGCGTTTCGTATAGATGCATTCAAAGTGCTCGACCCCTTTCGCGTCCTCGTGCACGTCGGTGCCGACCGGTTGGTCGTGGTCGGTTTGCGAAGTGACTGCGCCAACCTGGGCAGTGCCGAGCGCCTGGGTTACACCACGACAGGCGGCGCGCTGACACCGACCGATAAGCTGATCATGATCGCCCCCCCGAATCAAAATGTCTGTGCGATCGATTGGCTGCGCACGACCAAGCGGCTGCCAGCCCACTACTAGCGCGGCGTGCCCAGGGCGCGCAGCACGTCGCGGACTTGCTGCGCGCGATCCTGGGCACTGACAAGGTCGCGCTCGATGCGCAACTTGTCGTTGCCCGCCAACTTGATGTGTCGGTGCTTCTGCACCAGGCCGATGATCGCCATCGCGTCCACCGGGGGATTGGGGCGAAAGCGGATGACGGTCAGTTTCGGCCCGGCATCGACC
>DATDES010000237.1:0-11071 GCA_036522975.1 Burkholderiaceae bacterium
CGGTGCCGACGCCGTAGATCATGCTGGCTGTGGTCCGCATGGACCGCACGGCTTCGACCGGCGGAGCAGCGTGTCAGAAGGCATACGCGCGCTGGATGCAGCGCTGGTACTCACGCACCGCCTCGACATATCCCAGTTCCAGCGCATCGGCGATCAGCGCGTGCCCGATCGACACCTCCTGCACCCCCGGTACCGCACGCAGGAAGTCGCCCAGGTTCGCGCGGTTGAGGTCATGGCCGGCGTTGATGCCCAGCCCAACCGCCATCGCTGCCTCTGCCGTTGCGCAGTAACGCGCCAGAAGCACAGTCTGCTCGCCCGTGCCATGTGCCTTGGCATAGGGCTCCGTATAGAGCTCGACGCGGTCGGCGCCGAGCGCGCTCACGGCCGCCATCAAGGCTGGCTCGGGGTCCATGAACAGGCTCACGCGCACGCCGAGCGCACGCGCCTCGGCGACCATCGGTGCCACGTCGGCGAGATCGGCCTGTGAGAAACCGTGGTCGCTGGTGAATTGACCGGGTCCATCGGGCACAAAGGTGCATTGCTGCGGGCGGTACGCGCGGATGAAGCCCATCAGGTTGTCGAATGGGTTGCCCTCGATATTCAACTCGGCATGCGGCCAGTCACGCAAAAGGTGCGCCAGATCGGTCACGTCGTTCGCGCGAATGTGACGCTCGTCCGGCCGCGGGTGCACGGTGATGCCCTGCGCGCCGGCCTCGAGGCACAGCGTGGCAGCGCGGATGACATTCGGAATGCCAAGATGGCGGGTGTTGCGCAGCAGCGCTACCTTGTTGACGTTGACCGACAGGGCACAGCGCGCGTCGCGGGCATGGGCTTCGGGGGTGGTCAATGGGTTCATGGCTCAGAGCAGGGGCTGCAGGTCGAGCAGGACTTGGCGCGTGCGCAAGGGCACCGGCCCCAGATGATAGGCAAGCAGGTCTCGCAGTTGACGCCTCAGCGAGGCGGCCGGAACTGCACAGGCGCGCTGCAAGGCGCACAGGTCATCGCCGTCGAGCGCTGCCTGCAGCGCGAACAAGTCACCGCCGGAAACCGCCTGCGGCCCAAGCGCAGGCACCATGGTGACGCCGGCGTCGGGCCTTAAGGCGTAGGCCGCGGACGGATGCACTGGCGCCTGGGTCGCCGTGACACGCGCGAGGTCGGGCAGCAGACCGATCTCGCGCAACAAGCGCAGCTCGAAGCCCCGCAGCGCCGCAGCCTCGTCGGCACCGCCAAGCTGCGGCAAGGTCGCGGCATAAGCATCCCAGAGCGGCGGGTGAGGGTCCTCGCGGGCGAGCAACTTCATCAGCAGTTCGTTCAGATAGAAGCCGCTGAACAGGGCATCGCCGCCGGCCAGCGGCACGCCGCCAGCCCATTCGGCCCCGCGCAGGTTGTGCACTTCGGCGCCTTGCGCTGTGCGGCCGAGGCTGGCCTGGATTCGCTGGAACGGCCGCAGGACGGCACGCAACTGCGAGGTCGGCCGCTTGGCCCCCTTGGCAGCCACGACCACGCGTCCGAGCTCGCGCGTGAACAGGTCGACAATGAGACTCGATTCGCTCCAGTCGTAGCGGTGCATGACATAGGCCGCCACTGCCGGCGCGGCGCCGCGCGCACTCATCGGCCTGACGCCTTCATCGCTGCCCCACAGGCTTGGCGTCGACCGCGGTCGGGTGCGCAGGGCATGCTGCAGTGGCTCACTCGTAGCCGTAGCTGCGCAAGTGCTCCTCGCTGTCGGCCCAGCCGGAGCGCACCTTGACCCACAGTTCCAGGAACACCTTCGCACCCCAGAGGCGCTCGAGCTCCTGGCGCGCTTCGCTGCCGATGCGCTTCAGCCGTGCCCCGCCATCGCCGATGACCATGCCCTTGTGCGCGTCGCGCTCAACGATGATGGTGGCGGCGATGCGCCGCAGGTCGCCCTGCTCCTCGAACTTGTCGATAACCACCGTGCAGCTATAGGGAAGTTCGTCACCGGTCAAGCGAAAGAGCTTCTCGCGGATCAGCTCGCTGGCCAGAAATCGCTCGCTTCGATCGGTCAGCGCATCCGCTTCGTAGAACCAGGTCTGCTCGGGCAGGTAGGGCGCGACGATGCCCAGCAGGCGCTCGACGTCGGCGGCCTTCTTGGCCGACATCGGCACGAACTGGGCGAAGTCGCGCCGTTCGCGCATCGCCGCCATCCAGGGCATCAGGTCGCCGCGGCGCTTGACTTCGTCCTGCTTGTTGGCGATCAGCAGGACGGGCTTGTCCTCGGGCAACAGGGCCAGTACCTTGGCGTCATCCAGGCCAAAGCGGCCCGCTTCGACAACGAACAACACCACGTCGACGTCGCTGAGCACGCTCTTCACCGTACGGTTCAGGTTTCGATTGAGGGCGTTGCCGTGACGCGTCTGGAACCCGGGCGTGTCGACGAACACGAATTGCACCGCTGCCACGCTGCGAATGCCCGTGATGCGATGCCGCGTGGTCTGGGCCTTGTCGGAGGTGATACTGACCTTCTGGCCGACGAGGGCGTTGAGCAGGGTGCTCTTCCCGACGTTGGGCCGGCCGACGATGGCCACCAGTCCGCAGCGCTGCAGAGCGTCGGTCACGAGCGCAGCGGTCCGCCGGGGCGATCGCCGGCCTTCAGGGCGACCAGCATGCGCCGCGCCGCTTCCTGTTCGGCAACGCGACGCGACTTGCCTTCACCATGTTCGGCCAGCCCCAGCGTCGCCACCGCACATTCAACGTCGAAGGTCTGCGCATGCGCCTGCCCGCGGGTGGCTGCGATGCGGTAGGCAGGCACCGGCAGCTTGCGTGCCTGAAGCCATTCCTGCAGTTCGGTCTTGGCGTCTTTGCTCCAGCTGTCGACCTCGGTCGTGGCAATGGTTTCGCCGAACAGACGCTGGACGACGGCCTGGGCCGGCGCGAAGCCGCCATCGAGGAAAGCGGCCCCGATCAGGGCCTCGAGGGCGTCGGCCAGGATCGACGGGCGCTGGGCGCCGCCCCCCCGGGCCTCGCCGTCGGACAGGCGCAGCACCTCAGGCAAGCCGAGCGCCACGGCCAGCCGGTGCAGGCTGTCCTCGCGCACCAGGTGGGCGCGAACGCGTGTCAGGTCACCTTCGTCGGATCCGGAAAAGCGCTCGTAGAGCAGGGCCGAGACGGCCGTCTGCAGGACGGCGTCACCCAGGAACTCCAGGCGTTCGTTGTGGTTTGAACCGGCGCTGCGATGGGTCAGCGCACGCGCGAGCAGCGCCGATTGCGTGTAGCGATAACCCAGGCGCTGTTGCAGCGCGTCCAGCCGTGCGTCCACTAGTTTGAACGGCCCTCGCCGCGGTACTTGATGAGCAGGAACACGGGTTCGAAAATCTCGACCTCTTTGTCGTACGCGAAGCGGATCACGACGCCGTCGTTCTCCTTGGTGACCTGCAGGTCCTTGCCGCCGATGCTGGCAATCGAGTACTCGACCTCCTTTTGCTTTTCGAAGGCCTCACGGGCCTGGGCGACGGTCGCCGGCGCCGCCTTGGCGATCTTCTGCACAGCGCGCAGGATCGTCGAGTACTCGTTGATCGTCGGCAGCACACGCACGATCATCAGGGCCACAAACGCCACCACGATGGCCCAAAACAGCAGGCCGATCATCGTGATCCCACTTTCTGCACGGGCGGGACGGCGGACACGAATCATGGATCGATCTCCAACGGTGATTGAAGGAGGCGCGACGGTCAGCGGAAGCTACCGATTCGGCCGAGGTTACCGAAATTCATCCACACGAAGAAGGCCCGTCCGACCAGGTTGCGGTCCGGCACGAATCCCCAGTAGCGTGAATCGACCGAATTGTCGCGGTTGTCGCCCATCATGAAGTAGTGGCCTGCGGGCACTTTGCACGTCACGCCCTCTCCGCTGTAGCGGCAGGCGTCGCTGTTCGGGAAGTTTTGCGCACCCGGGATGAAGGCCGGCCGATCCTTGTCGATCAGGATCTGGTGTTCGACGTCGGCCAGCTTCTCGCTGTAGTGCTGGGCATAGCGTCGACTGTCCTCGTCGTAGAAGTCGGGCAGCGGCGCCGTGTCCACGCGCTTGCCGTTGATGGTCAGAACCTTGTTCAGATAGGCGACCTCATCGCCGGGCAGGCCGACCACGCGCTTGATGTAGTCGATGCGGGGGTCGGGCGGGTAGCGGAACACCACCACGTCGCCGCGCCCCGGGTCCTTGTTGGCGATGATCTTCTGGTTGATCACCGGCAGGCGCACGCCGTAGTCGAACTTGTTTACCAGGATCAGGTCGCCGACCAGCAGGGTCGGGATCATCGAGCCCGACGGGATCTTGAAGGGCTCAAACAGGAAGGAGCGCAGCAGGAACACGATCAGGATCACGGGGAACAGGCCGGCGGTCCAGTCGAGCCACCAGGGCTGCATCAGCAGTCTGTCCTTCGCTTCGGCGACGTTGCCGTCGACCTGGGCGATGCCCTGCTTGCCGAGTTCGCTCCGCCGGGCGGTGTGCTGCGTCTCGAGCTGCGCAGCGGCGGTCTCGCGGGCGGGCTTGAACGCGAAGCGCTCGGCCAGCCAGTAAGCCAGCGTGACGACAGTCAGGATGAACAGCAGCAGCGAGAAGTTACCGATCCAGTAGCCGAAGAACCAGCCCCCCAGATAGACCAACAGCGCGCCATACAACAACCCGGTGAGTGTGCTCATCAGTCTCATCAATCGTCGACCTGGAGGATGGCCAGAAATGCCTCCTGCGGCACCTCGACGGCGCCGATCTGCTTCATGCGCTTCTTGCCGGCTTTCTGCTTCTCGAGCAGCTTCTTCTTGCGCGTGATGTCGCCGCCATAGCATTTTGCCAGCACGTTCTTGCGCAGGGCCTTGATGTTCTCACGCGCGATGATGTTGGCACCAATCGCGGCCTGAATCGCCACGTCGTACATCTGGCGCGGGATCTGCTCGCGCATCTTGGCCGCCACCGCACGGCCGCGGTACTGGCTCTGGGCCCGGTGCACGATGATCGACAGCGCATCGACACGGTCGCCGTTGATCAACAGGTCGACCTTGACCACGTCCGCCGCACGGTACTCCTTGAATTCGTAGTCCATCGAGGCGTAGCCACGCGACACGCTCTTGAGCTTGTCGAAGAAGTCGAGCACGATTTCTGCCAGCGGCAGTTCGTAGGTCAGGTGCACCTGACGGCCGTGATAGGCCATGTTGATCTGCTGGCCGCGCTTCTGGTTGGCCAGGGTCATGACCGGGCCGACGCTGTCCTGCGGCATGTACAGCTGCACCGTGACGATCGGCTCGCGGATCTCGCGGATGCGCCCCGGGTCGGGCATCTTGCTCGGGTTCTCGACCAGCAGCACGGTATCGTCGTTGAGCTCGACCTCGTAGACGACGCTCGGCGCCGTGGTGATCAGATCCTGATCGAATTCGCGCTCCAGGCGCTCCTGCACGATTTCCATGTGCAGCAGACCGAGGAAGCCGCAGCGAAAGCCGAAGCCCAGGGCCTGGCTGACCTCAGGCTCGTAGCGCAGCGACGAGTCGTTGAGTTTGAGCTTTTCCAGGGCGTCGCGCAGAGATTCGTATTCGCTGGCCTCAGTCGGATACAGGCCGGCGAAGACCTGCGGCTGGATCTCCTTGAAGCCCGGCAGCGCCTCGGCTGCCGGTCCGGCATTGTTGGGCAGCTTCTTTTCCAGGGTCAGCGTGTCGCCGACCTTGGCCGCCTGCAGCTCCTTGATGCCGCAGATCACGAAGCCGACCTCGCCGGCCTTCAGGGTCTCGCGCGGCACCGACTTGGGCGTGAAGACGCCCATCTGCTCGATGCCGTAGACCGTGTTGGTGGCCATCATGCGGATGCGCTCGCCCTTGCTCAGCGATCCGTCGACGACGCGCACCAGCATGACGACGCCGACATAGTTGTCGAACCAGGAGTCGATGATCATCGCCCGCGGCGGGGCGTCGGGCAGACCCTTCGGGGCGGGCATGCGCGCGACAACGGCCTCGAGGATGTCGTCGATGCCATCGCCAGTCTTGGCCGAACAGGGAATGGCGTCGCTGGCGTCGATGCCGATGACGTCTTCGATCTCGGCCTTGGCGCTTTCGGGATCGGCCTGCGGCAGGTCCATCTTGTTCAGCACGGGCACGACCTCGACGTGAAGTTCGAGCGCGGTGTAGCAGTTGGCCACCGTCTGCGCCTCGACCCCCTGGCTGGCATCGACCACCAGCAAGGCACCCTCGCAGGCCGACAGGGAGCGGCTGACCTCGTAGCTGAAATCGACGTGGCCCGGCGTGTCGATCAGGTTGAGCTGGTAGACCTTGCCGTCGCGCGCCTTGTACTCAAGCGCGGCGGTCTGGGCCTTGATGGTGATGCCGCGCTCGCGCTCGATGTCCATCGAGTCGAGCACTTGAGCCTCCATCTCGCGGTCCGACAGACCGCCGCAACGCTGGATCAGTCGGTCGGCCAGCGTGCTCTTGCCATGGTCGATGTGGGCAATGATGGAGAAGTTGCGGATGTTGTTCATCGAAGACTTGCACTGCACAGCTCGACTGCCTCACGGCACGGCGTAAACGTGCGAATTGCATAAAAAAAGGCGCGTCGAATCTTTGACGCGCCTTCCAACAAAACGTATGGCAACTGCTTGTTGGGATTTCATTGTAGCCAAAGCCACCCTGCTGGAACCCGCGCCAACGCTTGATATTTTGTCGTTGCGGGGTACCAACATGAAAATCCATCAACAGCTTATCCACAATCGCCTGTGGACGCTTTGGGGACAGTTTCAACTGCCATCACTCCGCCCACCCGGCGCCGGGAAAGGCGGTAATTCAGCGGGGGATTATACGTGTGGCAGCTCGCAATGCCCGATCTCATCTCAAGAAGTGAGTGTACGCACACTTAACTTGCCCCATCGAGGGCGAGGCGCTCGTTCCATAAAGCGGAAAGGCCCGCCAGGCAGTCACCTGTCCGAGCCTGGACGCCGCTCTCAACGTGAGGCCGGCCGAATGACGAGGTAATTGGTCCATTCGCCGCGGCGCACCATCACGCTGATCGGGCGCGTCTTGTCTGCCTTTGCCACCAAGGCATTGAACTGCTTGGCATCGGCGACCTCGGTGTTGTCCATCGTGACGACCACATCACCTTCGCGCAGCCCGGCCCGTGCTGCAGCACCCTCGGCGGTCTCGACACGCACGCCTCCGCGCAGTTTCAACTCGCGCCTTTGCGCCTCAGTGAGATCAGACACGGCCAGGCCGATGGCCGTCTTCGGCTGCGCAGGTTGCGTATCGGCCGCCTGCGCCACACGACGCGGCTTCTCGGGCTCAAATTCGACCACCGTGACGGCAATATCCCGATTCGACCCACGACGGAAGACTTGCAGCGTGGTCTTGGCGCCGGGCTTGGTCGCGCCGACGATGCGGGGCAAATCACCCGATTTTTCGATCGACTTGCCGTCGACTTTGGTGATGATGTCGCCGGGCTCGATGCCGGCCTTGTCGGCCGGCCCGCCGCTCTCGACACCCTGCACCAGCGCACCGACCGGCTTGCCCAGCCCGATCGACTCCGCTACCTCCTTGGTCACCGGCGCGATGGTCACGCCGATACGTCCGCGGATGACGCGGCCGCTGGCGCGCAATTGGTCCGACACACGGATGGCCTCGTCAATCGGGATCGCGAACGAGATGCCCATGTAGCCGCCAGAGCGGCTATAGATCTGCGAGTTGATGCCAATGACTTCACCGCGCATGTTGATCAGCGGGCCACCCGAATTGCCCGGATTGATGGCCACGTCGGTCTGCAGCAGTGGCAGGAACTCGCCGGTGTCACGCTGCTTGGCGCTGACGATGCCCGCTGTGACCGTGTTGTCGAGGTTGAACGGCGAGCCGATCGCGATCACCCAGGCTCCCACCTTGACCTGGCTCACGTCGCCGATCTTCACCGTCGGCAGGCCGCTGGCCTCGATCTTGACCAGTGCCACGTCAGTACGCCGGTCGGCACCGATGATCTTGGCCTTGAACTCACGCTTGTCGGTCAACGTGACAATGACTTCGTCCGCGCCATCGACGACATGGGCGTTGGTCATCACATAACCGTCTGCCGTGAGCACAAAGCCCGACCCGACGCCACGCTGCTGCGGTTCGTTGTCTTCATCTCGCGGTGCACCGCGGCGCGGCTGGCCCGGCTGCGGGTTGTTGGGCAAGGGGATGCCGAAGCGACGAAAGAACTCGCGCATCTGCTCATCGATCTCGCCACCGCCTCCCTGCGCGCTCGGCGTGCCGCGCTCTGCGGTGCGGATGTTCACCACCGCCGGGCCCACACGCTCAGCCAGCTCGGTAAAGTCCGGTAACTCGCGCGCCTGCGCCCGCACGTCCTGCGGGGCCGCGGCAGCCACCGCCAACACGCTGCCGATCAGACCAGCACAAAACGCACGGCGCAACGAAAGCAAGGAAGGGGCAAGAAGTTGTTCGTTCATGGTGTCAACAATCAACGGAAATCGAGAAGTGTCAGCGCAAGCGTTCCAGCGCCGCGGCAAACTGCTTCAGCGTGGCCATCGGAACGTCGCCCATAACGGTGAGCCAATGCGGCCCCAAAGGCTGCATCAAGGTATGAGTTGCGCCAAATGCGGCAACGCCGGCGCGGTGGCGGTCGGCCCGCAAGGGCTCGATAAAGACCGACACATGCGTCAGCCCATCGGAGAATATCGTCTGGAGCACGTCAGGGGATGGCGCGCCATCGCTTTCGCCGCTGACTTGCAGATCGCGCTTGACGCAACTGACCTGCCTGAAGCCGGCCACCGGCGCCTTCAGCCGCCAACCTTCCGCTTCAAGATCGGTCCGCTTCGGAGCGCTGCGCAGGACGCGGTACCCGTCAAGTTTCTTCATCGGCACCAGCACCGAGTCGGGTTGCGCCTTGATGCCGATCGTGACCTCGGAAAAGGCCGCGGTCTCCAGGACCCGGCCGTCGGGCGCCAGGACATCTGCGCGCAACAACAACCCGCTGGCATGATCAGCCCACAGGCGCTGGGCAAAGCGCTGGCCGTCCCTTGGCCGCAGCAGGAAAACGGCCGCATCGAGGCCCGCGATGCGGTCGCTGCCTTCGGCCTGCATCTCGTAGCGGTCGAACAATTGCGCCTCGCTGCCGCTGAGCACAGCCGGGAACAGGGCCACGGGATCACGCTGCTCAAAGCGCGCCAGCTTCGTAGCGGGCCACACTGTCAGCACCTGCTCGTTGTGGCGAAAGACACTTTGTGGTTGCCCGTCGAGCATGTCGATGCGCTCGAAGAACTGCTTGCCTTCGCAGTAATGAGCCAAGCGCGAACTGGAGACCGTGCCGTTGGCGGTCACGACCAGTGTGCCTTGGTAGTTGCGCTGGCTGGCCGCCTCGTGGATGCGCTGCAGCCAAGCGCGTGCATCGATGCCAGAAGCCGATGTCCCCAAGGGCGGCGCTGGGCCGCCAGCGTGCGCTATCAATGAGCCCAGCGCCACCGCCACGGTCGCAGCCGCCGTCGCGATCCGGCGGCCGATGGGCCCTGAATGGCGTACGGGCTGCAGCATTCAGCGACCCGGCGCTGCGGTTACCGCGTTGCGCACCATGCCACCCGGCACCGCCAAGACCGACGTGCTGTTGTATTGCTTGTGGGCAGCGAGGTACCGGTCCAACTCGGCGCTCCGCACCAGATGGCCTTCGGGGCCAGGCGCCCCGAACGACGCCGAGGCGGGTGGCACAGCCCCTTGAGCGGCCACGAGCGGTGACCGCTCCGGTGTGACGCCACCGGGAACGGCTCCGCGGGTGACGAACAACACACCTGCCACGGCAACAAAACCCGCCGCAACGGCTGCCGGCGCCGCCCAGGCGTGGCGCGCCCCACCTCGCCCCGTGACTGCTGCGGAGGTCGGTGCAGGTGCGAGCACCCCCGGCTCATCGGCCAAGCGCTCACGCAAACGGCCGAGGAAGTGCGAGTCGCGTCCCGGCGAGCAGTGCACGTCGTCGCTGCGCATCAGTTCACCGATCAGGTGGAAGGCATGCCAATCCGCACGCACGCCAGCGTCGTCACGCCAAGCATTGCAGGCAAGGTCGACTTCGCTGCCCTCGCCGTCCATCAACGCGGATAGCGCCTGGCGGCGCTCGCGCTGATCTTTTCGATCGTCCCGATTCATGTCATCACTCTCCCAACTTCTCTTCACCAGCGATCCATCTGCCTACCAACGCTCACGATCACGGGTACCGAGCAAAGGTCGCAAGCGTTCTGCGATGGCTTCACGCGCCCGAAAGATCCGTGATCGCACGGTACCGATCGGGCAATTCATGACGCCAGCGATCTCTTCATAACTCAGACCTTCGATCTCGCGTAACACGATCGCCTGTCGCAAGTCCTCACTCAGGGCTTCGATCGCTGCATTGACAGCGGCGGCCACTTCCTTGCTCGCAAGCAGGGACTCTGGGGTTTCGCCGTCGCTTAGTTCGTTCTCGGCCCGCGAAGTTTCATCGCCGTCATCATGTGTTTGCATGGACGCCTCGGCAACCAGCGGATCCCGCTTCAGTTCGACCAGGGCCTTCTTGGCCGTATTCACTGCTATCCGGTAGAGCCAGGTGTAGAAGGCGCTCTCGCCCCGGAACTGCGGGATCGCCCGATAGGCGCGGATGAAAGTTTCCTGAGCGATATCCGCGACCAAATCGACGTCTCGGACCATCCGCCCAATCAAGCGCTCGATCCGCCGCTGGTATTTCACCACCAGCATCTCAAAGGCCTTGACGTCACCGCGCTTGGTGCGCTCGACCAAGAGGGCATCAGCGTCCGTCTCGGGCGTCATGATCGGTCAGCGGCCGCAGCCGACGTAGTGCCGGAACGGCGAGAGAACAGCGCTGCCCGCCAATCCGGCCACAGTGCGCCGGCCCGCTGTCGCGACACCGGCAGCCACGTCGGCGCCGGACCCGGCGCGTCAGGCGTGAAACGAAGCAAGATCCAGCCACCGAGGTCGACCATCACGCGCACATCACCGGTTGCGGATATCGGGGGCTCGTTGCAAACCCACCGCCATGCCGCTCTGTCCCAGACCAGGCTGCCGGGCGCAGAAAGGCTCCGTTGCATGACCCGCCAGACAAGGCATCCCGCCATGACGGCGGC
>DATDES010000238.1:0-13076 GCA_036522975.1 Burkholderiaceae bacterium
CAGCCATCAGCGCCAAGTGGTTCAGCGCCACACCGCCCAGCGCCCAGGGCAGCTCGCCGGGCAGTGCCAGCGCCGCGCCGGCGGCCAGTGCGTGAACTCCCAGGCTGGCGCCCACCAGGGGTGGCAAGGGCCAGCCAGCGGACGGCAAGGCGGTGGGCAGTGGAACGGGGACCGGCATGGTGGCGATCAGAGGCCGGTTCAACCGGAACGATCCAGATGGCGAATCGGTCGCCAGCTCAGCAGTAGGCAAGTCAAGGCAAATGCCAGTAGGAGCAGGACCTTGGGTGCGATCAGGGTCGCATCCGGCGCACCCAGAAAGACGGCTTGCATGCCGTCCAGCGCCCAGCCCATCGGAGACCACTCGGAAATTGTCTGCATGCCCGCAGGCATCAATGGGCGCGGCACCATGATGCCCGCCAGTGCCGCGAGCACCACGTTGGCGCCACCGCCGAGCGCGGCGGCGTGCTCGAAGGTACGTGTGTAGGCACCGATCAAGAGCGCCAGGCCGACCGCCGCCGCGCTGGTGGCAAACACCATCAACAGGAACCAGCCGAGTTGCAGCTCCAGATACAGCGCGTCGCCACCCAGCAAGGGCACGACCCAGCGTCCGACCAGGAGCATCAGCAGGAGCTGTACCCAGTTGAGCGCCATGAACGCCACCAGCTTGCCGCCGAGAATGGCGAATGGCGAGACGCCAAAGGTGGCCATGCGCGCGAGCGTACCGTCATTGCGCTCCTGGATGAGCACCCCCGTCAGTGGAATCACGACGAAGAACATGCCGAAGATCAGCCACGCGGGAACGCTTTGTTGGACCGCAGTCATCTGACGTCCGGACTCGATTTCGTACAGATAGCGGATCGTCATTGCGCCGGTGGCCGCAAGCAGATCGATTCGCGCCGCATCCTCCAGCAGAATGCTCGCGAAGGGGCCTGCGGCAGCAGCCCTGCTCCTGACCTGCAACTGCAGAAGGGAAAAGTTGATCTCGGCATGCAGGCGTCCAGCTGCCCCGGGCTGGATTCGGTTGCTAAGCCAAAGCTCGATGCGATCGGCATGCGGCAGGCCCCGCGGATCCACCCAGTGTTCGCGGACGATGACGCCGGCCTGCACCCTTCGTGCGCGCAGTGCGTCCTGCAGCAGCGCACGCGAGCCGAAGCGTTCACCGCCGTTGCGCCCGATCCAGTCGTTCGACCAAATCGTCGCCAGCGAGCTCGAGTCCTCGACGACCCAGCCGGCCTTCGGCAATGCGATGGCCTGCGACAGCAACGTGTTCTTCAAGGCAAACGACATGACCAGAAGAAAGACCGCGGGCATCACGAAGAGGACCGCAAGAGCGTGCGGATTGCGCAGCAGCAGGCGCCACTCCTTGCCGGCGATAAGGAACACCTGGTTCAGTGCGCGCATCGGCCGGCAATCAGTCGCGCAGCGTGCGCTGGGTGTAGTGCATGAACAATGCTTCCAGGCTGGCAAACGGACCCGACGTTGCCGTTCCTCGCAACAGCGTCGGCAAGTCGCCGCTGCTCACCACCTGGCCGTGATCGAGGATCAGGAGCTCGTTGCACACCGCCATCGCCTCGTCCATGTAGTGCGTCGCGTAGACGATCGCGGCCCCCTGCAGCGCCAGCTGGCGTACCTGGTCGAGCAGAAATAGCCGCGTCTGGGGGTCGACGCCCACCGTAGGCTCGTCCAGCAACAGCACGTCTGGTTTGCGGAGCAACCCGATCGCGATGTTCAAGCGCCTGCGCACTCCACCGGAGCAGTGTCGGACCTGCTTGTCGACAAACTCCTGCAGGACACAGGCGGTGACGACCCGGTCGACGCTTGCGGCGCGAGCTTCGAGCGACGGCGCCAGCAGCGAGGCGAAGAACTGCAAGTTCTCGCGGCACGTCAGTTGGGGATAGAAGGCGTACTCCTGGGGCACCCAGGACACCGTCGGGGGTGGATCGCCGACGCAGCGCACCGATCCGGCTCTTGGGGAACGCAAGCCGTTGAGTAGATTGATCAGCGTCGACTTGCCGGACCCGTTCGGCCCCAGCAGGCCCACGATTTCGCCGCGTGAAAGCGTCAGGCTGACGTTCTCCAGCGCCGGGGCGGCCTGCCGTGGGTACCGATAGCCGACAGCCTCGGCCACCAGCACAACGGCCGTCATGACCCGCTCCCGCTTGCAGCGCTGCCTGAGCTTTCGACGGTCGAAAGAACCTGGGCCGGCCGCAGGCTGCGCCAGAGACCTGCAGGATCGAGGCCCTTCTTGAGCAGCCTCGTGGCGACCATTAGCACGATCTTGGCGATGTCCACGACCGGACGGAAGTGACTCGGCCGGGCGGTGGGCGGGTAGCGCCCGGGAATCGCCACAGCCAGCGTCAGGATGCCGTGTTGCGCGGCCTCGATCAAGATTTCGCTTTCGAAAGTGAATCGGCTGCCACGCACTTTGTCGCCCAAAGCGAGGTCGAAGACGGCGGACGGGTAGACGCGAAAACCCGACTGGGAATCGGCAATGGGGTGCCCTGCCGCCCAAGAGATCCAGAAGCAGGCGAATCGGTTAGCGCGGTACCGAGCGGGGGGGAACTGCGCCTTGTCATGCAGGCGCGAGCCGACGATCAAGCGATCCGGATGACTGCGCCAGACTCGCAGCAGCGCCGGCGCGTCGTTCGGGTCGTGTTGGCCGTCGCCGTCGAGCGTGATGACACATGACGCGCCCTGTCGACCGGCTTCGGCAAATACCAGCCGAAGGCAGTCGGCTTTGCCCTTGTTCCGAGGCAGTCGAAGCAGCGTGACAGGCAGACCCATCAGCTCGTGGGCCGTCGCGTCGGTGGATCCGTCATCAACAACGATCATCCGCGGACAAAGTGCCAGTGCCTTCTGCGCCAGGGCCCGGATGGTCTGGGCTTCGTTGTAGGCCGGAATCGCGATCCAGACATCGTCCCATGCGTCGGGCGAGTCGCACGCCGATGAGCGCATCCTAGTACAGCCCGCCATTGACACCGATCACCTGGCCGGTGATGTAGCTGGCGGCGTCCGACACCAGAAATGCCACCAGCGCTGCCACTTCTTCGGGGTGTCCGGCGCGACCCATCGGCACCAGCGCCTTGATCCTCTCTGGTGGAAACGCGGCGTCGATCATCGGCGTTTGAATGATGCCCGGCGCGACGGCATTGACCGTGATGCCGCGCCCTGCCAGTTCCAACGCCAGCGACTTCGTGGCGCCGTGAAGTCCGGCCTTGGCTGCCGCGTAGTTGGTCTGCCCCTTGTTGCCGGCTTGTCCGGACACCGACGTGATGGTGATGATCCGCCCCCAGCGCGTGCGAACCATCGGCAGCAGCAAGGGCTGGGTTACCCGAAAGAAGCCATGCAGGCTGGTATCGATCACGCTGTGCCAGGTGGCGCCATCCATGCCGGCCATCAGTGCGTCCCTGTGGATGCCGGCGCTGTGGACCAGGATCTGGATCGGCCCTTGCGCCAGCAATGCATCGACTGCGCTTTGCACCGCCGACTCGTCTCCCAGGTCGAACGCGACGGCACTTGCGCGTGCGCCCTGTGCCACGAGGGCAGCAGCTAGCGCTTGAGAACGATCGAGATGGTTGGCGTGCACGACGACCTGGACGCCCGCCGCCGCCAGGGCTTGGCATATGGCCGCGCCGATGCCGCCACTACCGCCGGTAACGAGCGCCCGCTTCGGAGCTAGTTTCTCAATCGTCATGCGTGAATACCACCAGCAGGCGACCGCGGGCGCGGCAGACGCGATCGTGCTGGACCATGAACGAATACATGCAACCCGACGCGCCTTGCACCACCAAGTCGGCTTGGACGGTTAGCTCGCCCGCGGCTTCGTCGAGCCGGCCCGCGACCAGCTCGACACCGGCGAGTTTGGCCAGCATGCCGTTGCGCGGCGCCTGGCGGTCGTCCAGTAGGGCGCCATGCAACGCCGCCGCCTGCGCCGCATACTCGATTGCCGCCACGGCGGGCACGCCCTGCGGCTTCGCGAACGGGTGATCCGCGGTTGGCGCCGCCGCATGGCAGACGATGCGCGTCGCATTCCACGCGGAGACTCGGTCGAGCAGGCACATCGAGCCGGCATGCGGAATGCGCGCTTCGATCTCCGCACGCTTCAGCATGCGGCGGTCGCCTCCACGAGCCTCACGCGCACGCGCTGCGCGCCGAGCGCGAACTCGCAGCAACCGCGGCCATCGGCCAACAGGGCCAGCACGGCAAACAACCGGGCGCTGCTGTTCGCTGCCCAGCGATCAGGCAGCCATGCCGGCGCCACCTCATCGCGGCTTGCACCTGCTTGACGCAGGCTCAGCTCAAATGAGCCCAGCGGCGCTTTATCAGTCGATGAAACGCCGGCGCCAGACGTGACGAGCCACGCCGTCGCCGCGGCATGCTCGATCGGCAGCAGGGAGCGCATCGGCTCCAGCAGCGGCGCGTCGTAGGCGACGAACAAGACAGGCGCTCCGCTGGTGCAGGCCTCGCTGACGGCACACAGCAATCCGCTGGCATGGCTTTCGCAGCCTAGGCTGACACTGACCGCTGGCAAGTGGTTTTGGTAGGCGATGGAGAAATATCCGGACGGCGCGTTGTGCACCGAGTTGTGGAACATCAGCGGCGACACTTGGCCTGTGGTGGCCAGGGCTTCCAGCATCAGCTGGCAGACCTCCCCAGTGCCCTCATCGGAGGCGAATACGCATCGAAGCTGATCGGGGGCATAGGCGCAGTCCCGCAACGCCTGCTCCACGCAAGCCAGTACGAGGCGCACCGCCTGCGTGGCACGCCGGCGCTCGTTGGCAGGCAAGACTGCAGGGCTGGGCAGGGCCGTGGCCTCCACAACGCCGGGCTGCCCCGTGCGGTACAGGTTAAGCAGCTCCGCCATCGAACTGACACCCGGAGCCAACACCCCGGCTGAATGCAGTACGAAACTCAGCGGCATGTCAGTATGGGGGCCACGGCGCATCGTCCTAAGCCGCTCGACCGAATACCAATGAGCAATTCGTGCCACCGAAGCCGAAACTGTTGCTCATCACATGGCGCATTTCGGCCCGGCGCGCGTGCACCACGACGTCCAGCCCGAGCTCTGGCTCCAACCCGCGCAGGTTGGCCGATGGCGGCAGGGTCTGCTGCTCGAGGGCTTGAATCGCCACGATTGCTTCGGTGACCCCCGCCGCACCGAGCGTGTGGCCGGTGACGCCTTTGGTCGATGAAATCGGCACCCCACCGGGTCCGAATACGGCCCGTGTCGCGGCTGCCTCGGCGCGGTCGTTGGCTAGCGTCGCGGTGCCGTGGGCATTGACGTAGGCTATGTCTCCGGGGTCGAGCTTCGCCGACTGCAGCGCGCTGCGCATGGCGGACTGGGCACCTAGGCCCTGCGGATGCGGCGCCGACATGTGCCAGGCGTCACTGGACTCGCCGCCGCCAACCAGATTGACCGCCGCTGGCAATCGATCCAGCAGCACGAAGCCGGCGGCCTCGCCGATCGAGATGCCATTGCGCGCGTCGTCGAACGGCCTACAGATCTCGCCCGACAGCAACTGCAGGGCGTTGAATCCGTGCAGGGTCGACAGGCACAGGCTGTCGACGCCACCCACCAGGGCAGCATCGATCAATCCGCAATCGATCCAGCGTTGCGCCATCACGAAGACCTTGGCGCTCGACGAGCACGCGGTCGAAATGGTGACCATCGGGCCCTGCAGCCCGAGCACCTGCGCGCTGAAGCGGCACAGCGCGTCCAGGGAATGGGTGCGTCGATAGTCGAAATCCCCAGGCCAACGTCCGTCGTCGCGCCACCGCTGGTAGGCCACTTCCAGGCTGCGTATACCCGCAGTGCTCGATCCCAGGACCACCCCGACGCGCGATGCGCCATAGCGTTCGATCGCGCGGTGGACGGCCTCTCGCAGCGCCGTGCACTGCAGCGCCAGCCACGCCAGCCGGTGGGTGCGACAGTCCCAGGGCTCGAGCTCGACCGGCAGGGGCGTGTCACGGACCGCCGCAACCTCCCCGATCCAGGTCGGCAAATCGCACCACGGCAAGGTGTTGGGCCTCAGGCCCGATCGGCCCGAGAGAATTGCCTGCCACGATTCGTGGTTGTCGGCGCCGGCGGCGTGCAGGGTGCTGTAGGCCGCGATTCCAGACAACGGGTACTCCAATGGGATGACGGGCACAGGCAACGACCGGCGAAGACCACTCGCCCTGGGAAGTCTATTCGAGGCGCGGCGCCGCAAGCGCAGCCGGCGAGACCTCGCATTCCACCAGGGTGTGATAGTTCCCGATGCCGTCGCTCAGTCGGGTGACATCGAAGCCCGCGCGCTGCAACAGTGGCAGGAATACCTTCGAATCGTACATTTGACTGTTGCCGTTGGCGACGCAGGCGAAGTACAGCGAGGTCTGTTGCAGGCTGAATGCGGCGGCTTCGAAGCGCTGCCGATCCCAGAACAGCTCCAGGATCCACAGCCGCCCGCCGGGTGGCAAGGCTGCCCGCACCTTGCACAGGATGGCGACGATTTGTGCTTCGGAGAAGCAGTCCAGCAGTTGACTCATCCAGATCAGCTCGTAGCCTTGCGGCAGCGCCTGCGCCGCGTCGAGTAGATCGGTGGCGTGGTAGCTGACACGCTCGCATGAGCCGGCCTGTCGCAGATTCTCGCGCGCAGCGTCGAGTTGCGCTGCCAGGTCGCACAGGCCGATTCTGCAGTCGGGCAACTGCGCCAGGCACATCGAGGCCCAGCGTCCGGTGTTGCAGCCGATGTCGAGCAGGCTGACCGGCGCTTCCCGCGCCAGCCGTTCGCACACAACAGGGAACGCGGCATCGGAGTGGAAATGGTCGAATGCAAACCAGCTTCGCCGCGCGGGCTCGGGAAGAACGGAGAGACCTTCATAGATGCTCGCCCATGGCCCCAGGGTCTCGAGACCGGCCGGCCGGCCTTCGAGCAAGGCCTGGTCCAGATGGGCCGCCGCCCGGTAGCAGACGTCGCGAGTGAAGTCGAAGTTCACGCGCGTCATCTCGTCGTCGAGCAGAAACCAGCCCAGCTTGCCCAGATGAAAGCGGCCGTGCTCGTTGTCCCGCCAGACGATGTGCATGCCCAGCCCAGCCTCCAGCAGCACCCTCGCTGCAAAGGCCGGCAGCGCCGTCTGCAGGGAGACGTCGGCAATACCCAAGCCGTCGGGGGCCGCCTGCGCCAGGGCGGCCAGCACGCCACGATCACGCATCACCGACGCCGCCTGAAAGGCCAGCGGGGCGAACGCGAGATGCTGCGCCGCCGTGATGGCCTCGAGCGCGCTCAAGTGATCCTTGTCGAACATGGTGCCTTCGATGCCTCCATTCGAGGTGACGCGATGCGGCCGTCATCGTCGCACAAGGGCCAAGGCCGGCGTGCATGGCGTGCGAGGCTGGGATTCGAGTTCATTGCGGATAGTGCAGCCGTGTCGTCGTTCGATCGCCCTGGGCCTCCAAGATGATGATCGTCGACAGACGCCGTCCTGCGCCTTGCAGATTGACCTGCTTGAGTTGGCGCGCGACGTCCTGGTCGCGCGGCGTCAACCGCAGGGTCCAATCGCGTTCGTCTCCGGAAAGTGCGAGTTCGAAGTCCTTGTCCAGCGCCTCCAGGTTGCCCGCCATCACGGACCGCAGGGTGTAGGCCAGCGCAGCAGCGGCGGGGGCTTTGTCGAGCGGGATCTCCTTGACCGTATCGGAGCCTGGCACGCTCATCTGCATCCGGTCGCCAAGAATCCGCCAGGTCTCGCGACGCGGCTGTTCGACCTGCTTTTCCAGCACCGTGGCGTTTGATCGCATGATCCCCGACGACTCGATCGGCGCGGCCAGCCAGCGCGATTCGCGCAGCTCAGTGAACCGCACTTCGGTGTGGGGCGCGTCCTGCAACGCGCGTTGCAGTCGACCGACGCTCAATGCTTGCGCCGATGCGGCGCCCGCAACGCCCAGCGCACCGAGCACGATGCCCAGGCGTACAACCCGCGCCAGGTCGGCCCGCGTCATTGCCGGGCCCAGTAGGGGTAGAAGTTGAACCAGTTCTTCGGCTCGCGGCGCGCAACCTGCTCGAGCAACGACGCATAGCGGTCCACCATCGGCTGCATCAATTCCCTGCGGCAGTTACCGGGCGCAGCAGGGCCGAAGTCGACGAATTCGATCCGGTAGTCTGCGCTCCCCTCGTAGAGCCCGAAGCACATGATCACCGGAACGCCGGCACGTGCGGCAAGGATGTGCGGTCCGAGTGGGAACGAGGCGGGCCTGCCGAAGAAGAGTGCGTCCAGACAGGCGCCCCGGCCGTCGACCCGATCCGCCAGCGCCGCCACCACTTCGCCACGCTGCAACCGTTCGAACGCGCGCAGAAAGCTGTCGGGCCGCCCCAGTGGAATGATCCTCGACTGGCTGTCGTCGATGCCGGCGATCTGGCGCACCCTAGCGCGTGGATCGACGTTCATCATGACGTTGACCGGCAGACCCTCGAATGCCTTGTTGGCAAGCATCAGCAGGTCGAAGCTGCCGAGATGCGAGCCCAGCAGCAGGCAGCCTCTACCCGACGCCAGGGCCTCGCGAACCAGGGCGTCGCCCTCGATCGAGATGTGGAAGCGATCGAACTCGCCTGCCGCCATATAGACCCGGTCGAGCAAGGTGGCGGCAAAGATGTGCAGATGCTCGAAGACATCGATCCAGCGCACCGGGCGCTGCGTCGAAGCCCTCAGGAACTCACGCGACGCGCGCCGCGCCATCGAGTCCGTCAGCATGAAATAGAGCACGATCGGGTACAGCAAGGTGCGGCAGAAAGGGCGTCCCACGACCCTGGCCAGCCATGCGAAAAGGCGGATAAGCCATGCGCTGCCCCTTTCGGCCTTGGCGCGCCACAGCCTCACGACGGGAGTCCCCCGCGCTCCGGCGCGGCGCCCGCGGGCAGCGGCATCTGCGACTGCGCCAGTTGCAGGGTCCCGTTCGCTATCGTCACCAGAACGCCCTTGCGCCGTGCCTGCACGGAAAAGCGGAGTCGGTCGGCGTCCGCTTCGCAAACGACCCACGCCGTCTCGTTGGGCCGCAGAGCCGCCACGAACTTGACCTGCTTCAACCCGGACACTGTACGGTTCAACTCGGCGGCGACGCCGGACAAGACATGATCCAGGAGCAGCGCGCCCGGCACGATGGGGTTCCCGGGGAAGTGACCCGGCAAAGCGGGATGCTCACTGCCGACGGCAAACTCAAAGCCGAAGGCGCGCGACGGCTCGCTCACGGCGCCCGACGAGCCGCCATGCCCGACCCGAAGTTGCCACGTCGCGAACAGCGCATCGAGCGCTTGCCGTGACACCTTGCCGCCATCGCTTCGAGGCAACTTGTCGACCCGAATGAAGGCCCTGGGTACGAAGGCCAGATCCAGGCGGGCGCGCAACCACTTTTCGACCTCGCCACGGTCCACTGGTGGGCCTGAATAGATCAGACACAGGCGCTCGGTCGGGTTGGCCGTGCCGGGCAGGTAGAACACACCGTCTTCGAGGCCGGGCAGATCCTCCAGCAGCAGATTGAGGCCGGCCAACGAGGCGCGACGTCCACCGATCTTGATCATGTCGGCCGAGCGGCCGAGGAGCCTGAAGCTGCCGTCGGCATCGATCTCGGCTTCATCAGGCAGGCCCACCGGCGAACGGAAGTGTGCGCCGTGGGCCCGGATGGCATCGTCGACCCGTTCGATCCGGGCGCCGCTGACCGGTCGCCACGCCGTTTCGTGCGCCGTGCGCCGCATGGCCAGAACACCGGTCTCGGTCGACCCATAGATCTCGAGCACGGGTGCGCCCGCAAGCGCTTCGGTCTGCAGCGCAAGTTGCTGCGTCAGCGGCATGGTCGAGGTCAGGACCAGTTTGCAGCTGGCCAGTGCTTCGCCCGACTTGACGAAGGCCCGCAGGTGCATGGGCGTGGCAATCCAGAGTGATGCGGGCGAGGCGGCAAGCGCCTGCTGCACATCGGCAGGCAACAAGGGGCGGCCCTCCTGCACCGCGATGGCGTAGACCAGGGAAAGCATGACCGAGGCCTCGACGCCGAACATGTGTTGTGGCGGGACGCTGCACAAAAGACACCTGACGACGCTCACTCCTCCAGCCAACTCGCTCGCCAACCTATCCTGCAGGATCTGCGCACCTTTGACCAGCTGAAGCAGCGTCTTGGGGTGCGGCTCGGGGGCTCCCGTGCTTCCCGAGGTGTAGAGCTGGACTGCCATCCGCTCCCAATCAGGCTGCCACGCCAGGTCGGCAGGGGACGCCTTCGACGCCAGCGCGACAGGAGGGCAAACAAGGCATTCGGCGCTGCTGCGCCATCCATCCTGAATGGCGTGCGGATCGTCGGCGACGATGATCGGACGGGGCGTCGAAGACAGGATGCCAGCAAGCGCTGCGTGGCCGGCCGACGGCGGCAAGACCACCTGGACTCGGCTGCGCAAGGCCGCAAGCCAGCTCACGAGGAAGTTCAGGCGGGAGGTGCACAGAATGAAGACCGCGGATGCGTGACGAAACCGCTGTGACAGCTCGATCGATGCCTGATGAACCTGGCGCCATGTCCAGGTCTGTTCCGGGCCCACGATCGCCGGCAGGTCCAGCCGCTCGGGCGCGGCCAGCAGCGCCGAGTGGACCAGGACGGGCCGGATGCACGCAGCCATGGCCGTTTCGGCCGACGTTCCTAGTCGGCGCGACATACCAAGCGCCCGCTCACGCAATCACCCTTGCCTCGATCATCGCTGCGCCTTCTCGAAAGGCTAGTGATACTGCGCCGCGCGCCCTGCTCAATCAGCGGCGCGGTACCGGGGGACAGCGTCCGGCCCAAGAAGAACCCCACCCCAGCCAGCATCATGGCCGGCACCGCGTCAGACCTGCGATGCCTGACAGGCAGCCACATGAGCGGCCAGGCTCTGCAACGACGAGAAGATCGCCTGGTTGTGCGGATCGTCCGCCTTGAGCTTCACACCGTAGCGCTGCTGGATGGCAAGTGACAGCTCGAGCATGTCCAGCGAGTCGAGCCCCAGACCTTCACCGAAGAGCGGCGCATCGAGATTGATCTGCTCCGCGTCGATGTCCTCGAGGTTCAAGGACTCGACGACCACCGATGCCAGTTCGCGCGCGGAGACAAGCTTCATCTTGATGTGATCCAAGGGATAACGCGGCATGACCTGGGCGCAGAAGTCGTGGGTGAGATTGCGCATCCTGCCGCTGCAATTCTATTGCCGCCCCAAGCGCTGCCTGAGAGCAGCGAAGCTTGACTTCTCAGGGGTTGTCCACCGCTTGCCACACTTACGTGCACACCTCCGCGGGCAGCGGCTCGCGGCCAGTGACGCGCTTGGCCAGCTCCAGAAAGCGCAGGCTGGTGACCAGCACGACGATTCCGCTGGCCATTCAGTACAACTTCAAGCGGCCTACGTCTGCAGCACCTTTAACCCGGGCGTCCACCTCGAGGTGTCCGCGGCGGAGGCTTGCTCTGTCAACGGCCGCGCCATTATTGGCTGGGCGCACGATTCCTCAGGCAGTCCCCCATCAGGCTCACCATGTGCGCGCGAGCTGTGGACCGGATCAAGCGGCCGATGCGTGCCGCTGTCGCCTGCTAAGGGTGTCGCGTGAGATACACCGATTGAAGATCACCGGCGCATGAGCTTGCCGAACACGCCACGGCAAGTCACTCTGGCGCGATTTCAGAGACGATGCTGACGAGGCCCACAAATGTGTGGAGGCGCTCTCAGAACAAACCTTTACATTCCGACCACGCCCATTGAGGCGCCCCTCCGGTCGCATCGCGGCCGGGCCTTTCAGACCAAATGAGGAGTGCGGAATGAAGGTTCAGTCTGCATGGGGCTTTGCCCTGGCCGCTGCGGCGATGCTGGGCGCATGCGGTGGTGATTCGGACTCGTCAGCGCCGGCACCAGCCCCTTCATCGATCACGATCTCCGGCACAGCAGCCAAGGGTGCCGCGCTGGCGGGCGCCACGGTCAGAGTGATTTGCGCGACGGGCACGGCACCCCCGCCGACAGCGACCACCAGCAGCGCCGGGGCGTACACGCTCACGATGGTTGGCGCGCGCCTGCCTTGCGTGCTGAGGGCTGTGGGCAGCGAAGGGAGCACCTTCCACTCCCTGGTCGGCGGTACTGGCGACTCGGGCAGCTTTGTCGCCAACATCACGCCACTGACCGAGATGGTGTTCGCCGCAGCTACGGCAGCGTATCCGGAGCACTATTACCAGAGCTTCGGCTGGCGTTCGCGCGTGTCGGCGGCCCAGGTCGATGCGGGCGTTGCGTATGTGGAGGCCGCGTTAGCGCCGGTGACGAGTCTGGCGGGAATCAATCCGCTGACCGACGCCCTGCTGGTCGACAACCTCCTCGACCAGAAAATCGACGCCGTCGTCGCGGGCCTGGCGGCGACCGGCCTGTCGGTGCAGCAGGCGGACTTCATTATCGAGGGCAACCCCGCGACACCCGAGGTCCTGGCAAGAGCCTTGCAGCCCAGCGCGGCTTCCTGCACCGCGCTGAAGAGCGGCAAGTACCGGATGATCAACCCCACCGAGACCGATCCGGCCCGGAAGGACCAAGTCCTGACCGTCAATGCCGTGGCCCTAACCGCCACGGCCGCCGACGGCACCGCCATCCCGTTCATCGCCAATGGCGATTGCAAGTTCACCATCGACAGCGCCGAGGAGACCAATACGGTGCTGGTGTCGCCCGGAGGCGTGCTGGTCGTTTATGGGCAGTCGAAGGCGGACGCCTCCTCGCGTTGGGTGACGATCGGCCTGCCGGAGCAGACCCAGCCGGTCAGCAAACTCGACGGAACTTGGAACCTGCTCGACTGGGATCCCAACAGTGGTAGCTCGATTGCCGGCTACGTCGGCTCGGTTGACCAGGCCACGTTCGACGCCTCGGGTCAGATCACCGCACGGTCGCGCTGCCTGGGCCTGGACGCCTGCGACTACGCCGGCCTCCCGCTCCCGCATATCGCGGCCGCGGCCAGTGGCGGTGGCTTCGATCTCATTGAGAACGGCGCAAAGATCGGCCGAGCGTTCCTGTTCAGGGCACTGAGAGGCTGGTTGGCCTTCGCCGCCGTGACCGACGATGGCGGGTTCATCGTCG
>DATDES010000239.1:0-2548 GCA_036522975.1 Burkholderiaceae bacterium
GACGCCAAGTTTAGCCAGATCGACAATTTGCAGACCGGCGTACCCACAAGGGTCGATGCGCTCGAAGGGTTGCAGGTCCATCGTCACGTTCAGTGCCACGCCGTGGTAAGCGCGATGCCGGCTGATCTTGATGCCCAGTGCGGCGATCTTGCCCAGACCGCAAAACGGGTCGCGCGGGTCACGCGGCCCGCGCAAGGCCGTGTGCGAGAAAGGGTCGTCGAGGCGCACGTAGATGCCGGGAGCCCCGGCAACACGGTGCCCGGTCACGCCATAGTCTTCCAACACCCTCAGCACCGCGGCCTCGACGCGAAAGACGTACTCCTTGACGTAGATCGACAGGCGCTTCAGGTCGATCAACGGATAGGCCAGCACCTGGCCCGGGCCGTGATAAGTCACCTGTCCGCCGCGATTGCTTTGTCGCACGGGGATGGCGCCAGCGCCCAGCACATGCTCAGGCCGGCCGGCGACGCCTTGCGTAAAGACCGGTTCGTGCTCGGCGAGCCACAACTCGTCGGGCGTGGCCTCGCTGCGCGCCTCGGTGAAGCTGCGCATGGCCTCGGCAGTGGCGGACCAGTCGCAGCGGCCGAGCATTCGGATCAGCATGGCGCCGGAAGTCTCGCATGCCAGGTGCCCTGCAAGGTTTTGCGGGGCCTCTCCGACCCACGTGCCGGGGCGGCGTATCGTTGCCTTCAACACTCGCCCGGAGACGCCATGCGCCCCCTCATCTTCGCCCTCGCCATGGCGCTGGTCACGCTCGCGGCCGCGGCGTCGGCAGCGCCGATCGACGAGGCGGTTGCCGCCTACGAGCGCGGCGATCTGGTCAACGCACGCAAAGCCTTCGGTCAGCTGTCGCGCCAGGGCGTACCGGCGGCCCACTACAACCTGGCGGTCATGCACCTGCGCGGCGAGTTGCCCCAAGCCAGCCCGCGAGAGGCGCTGAACCTCATGACCCGCGCCGCCGAGGCCGGCTTCGTGACCGCGATCTTCGGCCTGGCCCAGCTGCACGAGTTGGGCCAGGCCGGTCTGCATGCCAATCTGGTCGAAGCCAACCGCTGGTACCTGCGCGCAGCCGAGGCCGGCAGCGTTGACGGCCAGGTCGCGATCGCCACGGCCTATTACCTTGGTCGCGGCACCTCCAAGGACGCGGGGCAAGCGGCGCGCTGGTTCCGCATTGCCGCACAAGGCGGGGACGTCGGTGCGATGTACCTTTACGCGTCGATGGTCGAGTCCGGCGACGGCATCGAGCGCGACCTGAAGGAGGCGCGCTACTGGTACGGCGTCGCGGCGCGCCACGGCGACGAGGCGGCGCCGAGCAAGGTCAAGGAGCTCGACGCCAAGCTCAGCGCGCCGTCGACCTGAACTAGAGAACGACTTTGACCAACGGGTGCGTCGACAGCGTGCGGTACAGCTCGTCGAGCTGTTCGCGGCTGGTTGCGGTGACCGTGATCGTCAGCCCCAAGTACTTGCCGGCCTTGCTCGGGCGGGCTTCAATCGTCGCGGCGTCGAAGCCCGGGTCGAACTGCCTGGCCACGGCAACAACCGCTTCCCTGAAGCCCTCGGTTTGCACGCCCATTACCTTGATCGGGAACGCACTCGGGTACTCGATCAGGCTCCGTTCAGGGGGGATGGGTGCCAAGCTCATATCGACTGTGCGGCCTTGGCCCGCTGGTAGGCCTCATACAGGCGCGCATAGACGGGCCCCGGCTTGCCGCGCAGTGCGCCGTGACCGACCGGCTCGCCGTCGATCTTGGTCACCGGCAGGACTTCCTTGGTCGCCGAGCTGAGCAGCACTTCGTCGGCCGCGCGCACGTCGGCCTCGGAGAGCGGGCGCAGGTTGTAGGCGATGCCGACGTCCTCGCACAGCTCGCGCAAAAGCTCGACGCGAATGCCTTCGAGCACATGTTCGCTCTTCGGCGGCCCGAGCAGCGCGCCTTCATGCACGGTCCAGACATTGCACGCCGCGGCCTCAGTCAGCCAAGGGCCGCCGGTCGGGCCATCGCGGAACAGGATGGTCTCGATGGCGCCGTGGTCGGCCGACAGCTGCCGCGCCAGGACGTTGCCGAGCAGCGAGATGCTCTTGATGTCGCCGCGCTCCCAGCGGAAGTCGCGCGCCGTCGTGCAGGCCACGCCCTGGTGGCGCTGCTCGGCGGTCGCCGGCTTCATCGGGTTGGCCATCATGAACACAGTGGGCTCGATGTCGGGCGGCATCACATGGTCGCGTACGGCAACGCCACGCGTCACCTGGATATAGACCAGTTGGTCATCGGCACGCGTCGCGTCGGCCACGGCCGCGACGAGGCGACGGCAGCGTTCGAGCCATTCCTCACGGTCGTGCGGATTGGGGATGCGCAGCTTGGCCAGCGACCGCTGCAGGCGCGCCATGTGCTCGTCGAAGCGAAACAGCTTGCGGCCGTAGACCGGGACGACTTCGTAGATGCCGTCGCCGAAGACAAAGCCGCGGTCGAGCACACTGACGCTGGCCTGCGACACCGGCAGGTACTTGCCATTCAGGTAACACAGGGTCTCGGGCAGGGCGACGGTCATGAAC
>DATDES010000240.1:0-2102 GCA_036522975.1 Burkholderiaceae bacterium
CGAGGTGTAGCGCAATTCCTTGCCGAGCAGGTTAGCCCTCGGCCACGACCACGCAGCCGGTTCGCTGGTGGCGGTGCGTTGCGCGCGGTCTTCGGGTTGTCGGTGAGGACCCTGGTGTCGTAATCCCCCTCGGGGTCGAAACTCGGATTGACGACCCGGAACTGCGGCACCAGGTCGCTGCTCCCGATGATCACGATGTAGTCGGGCTTCAGGCGCGAGGCCAGTGCGACGCTTCGGACCAATGTGGCGAACCTAGGGGTGATCCGGTAGCCTGCGGTAGGGCTGGCGCTCGTTCAGTTCGTCGAGGTAGCTGGACACACCGCCGCCTTCGCGGCGCAGGAAATCATCGATAGCGGTGGCGAAGCGTTTGTCGGCGAGCCAGTGGGCCGACACGGTCTTCGCCGGCAACAGGCCGCGCGCCATCTTGTGCTCGCCCTGGGCGCCGCCTTCGAAGCGCCGATAGCCGTTGGCGATGCACCAGGCCAGCGGCCGGTAGTAGCAGGCGTCGAAGTGCAGGCAGGGTACATGCTCGATGGCGCCCCAGTAGCGGCCGTAAGCGACCCGCTGTGCCGGGTCCAGCGCGATCAGCGACGCCGCGATGCGTGCCCCGCCGCGTCGGGCCACGAACATCAGCCAGTGCTCCGACATCGTGGCGGCCATCTCGGTGAAGAAGGCGCGTGTGAGGTAGGGCGTCGAGTGATGGGCGCGGTAGGTGAGGGCGTAGCAGCGGTAGAAGAAGTCCCAGGCCGCGGTGTCGATCTGGTCGCCGCCGAGCGCCTCGTAGATCACGCCGGCCTCGACGACCCGACGGCGTTCCTGCGTGATCTTTTTGCGCTTGTCGCGCTGCAGGCCATGCGTGAAGTCGTCGAAGTCGGCGTAGGGCACCGGGCTGCGGTTGTGCCAGTGGAACTGCACCCCTTCGCGCAGCATCCATCCGGCGCGCGCGCAGGCATCACGGTCGGCGTCGGACAGGAACAGCAGGTGCGCCGAGGACAGACCCTGTTGGCCTGTGAAGGCCCGCAGCGCCGCCAGCAGAAGGTCTCGCTCGGCGTCGTTCGCCGCCAGGAGGCGCGAGCCCGGGACGGGCGTGAAAGGCACGGCCCCCAGGACCTTCGGGTAGTAGTCCAGTCCATGGCGCTGGTAGGCATCGGCCCACGCCCAGTCGAAGACGTACTCGCCGTAGGAATGGTTCTTCAGGTAGATCGCGCAGGCAGCGCGTAGCACGCTTCGGTGTTCGATCGTGAGCCACGCCGGTTCCCAGCCGGTGTCGGCAACCGCACTGCGCGAAGCATGCAACGCGCTCAGGTACTCATGGCGCAGGAACGGCGTCGGTGCGTCCTGCGATTCGAGCAGGGCATTCCAGGCCGTGGCGTCGATCTGCGCAGGGTCATCGTGGACCCGGATGACATAATTCTTGGCATCGATTTCCACTCAGCAGGCTCCGACGTGATCAAGGTTGCGCTGGCTCAAATCAACGCCACCGTCGGCGACCTGGCGGGCAACGCGAGACGCATCGTCGATGCCGCGCGGCGTGCCCACGCGGCGGGCGCGCAACTGCTGGTGACTCCCGAGCTGGTCCTGTGCGGTTACCCGCCGGAAGACCTGCTGCTGCGCCCGGCCTTCATGCAGGGCTGCGCAGAAGCGCTGGCCGGTATCGCCGCCGAGTTGGCGTCCTGCGAAGGTCTGTCGGTGTTGGTCGGGCATCCGCATCAATTCGGCCATCGTGGCGATGTTAGGACCAAGTCGACGGCCACGCCGCTGCGCTTCAACGCCGCCTCGCTGCTGACAGGGGGGCGCATCGTTGGCACCTATTGCAAGCGCGAGTTGCCGAACTACCAGGTGTTCGACGAGCGGCGCTATTTCGCCTCGGGCCGCGATGCAGGGCACGGGCCGCTGGTATTCGAGGTCGACGGGGTCCGGATCGGCGTGCTGATCTGCGAGGACGCCTGGTTCGACGAGCCGGCGCTGTCGGCCAAGGCGGCTGGGGCGCAGGTGCTTGCAGTCATCAATGCCTCGCCCTTCCATCTGGACAAAGGCGAAGAGCGCGAAGAGCGCATGGCCGAGCGTGCGCGTGCGGTCGCGCTGCCGCTGTTCTATGCCCA
>DATDES010000241.1:0-9680 GCA_036522975.1 Burkholderiaceae bacterium
CGCGACCGCGACCGCGTTCGAATGGCCACCGTCGACGCGCCTGACCTATGTGCTGACCGGCAACTACCGCGGCGAGGTGTATGGCACTGCGCGGGTGCAATGGATCCGTCAGGGCTCGCGCTACCAGGTCCATCTGGACGTTGGCATCGGGCCCAGCTTTGCGCCGCTCATTTCGCGGCGCATGACCAGCGACGGCGAACTCGGGGAGCAGGGTCTGGTGCCGCGGCGCTACGACGAGGCGACCCGTGTGGTCTTGCAGCAGACGCGCCGCGCCACCCTGCTGTTCACGCCTGAAGGGGTCACGCTGGCCAACGGCAGCCAGCACGAAGCTCTGCCCGGCATCCAGGATCCTGCCAGCCAGTTCGTGCACCTGACCTGGCTGTTCACGACCCGGCCCGAACTCCTACGCGCCGGCAACACGGTGACGGTGCCGCTGGCGCTGCCGCGACGGGTCGGGCACTGGATCTACGATGTGCTCGGCCAGGAGCGGCTGTCGACGCCAGTAGGGGAACTCGACACCTTCCACCTCAAGCCGCGACTTGGACAACGCCGTCCGGGCAACGAACTCAGCGCCGAGGTCTGGTTCGCGCCGAGGCTGCAGTACCTGCCGGTGCGCATCCGCATCGAACAGGACGCCGACACCTTCATCGACCTCCTGCTTGAGGAGGCGCCGCTGCAGGCGGCACCGGCGGCCGAGCCGTCGGCGCCGCGCTGATCACTCGCTTGGCGCGCTGATGAAGCGCGCCGCGAAGGCCTCGGCGGCGGCCGCGCCACGCATCGTCCGCAGGGTCTGGACCGCCTGCACCAGCAAGGGCTGCAGCTCGGGCATGGTCTTGGCGCGCTCGATCTTGATGGCCACCGTCTCGGCGGCCGGGCCGAGTTGGTCAGTGAGCGAGCGCACGGCGTCGCGCCGCAGCGCCTCGATCGACACCGCGCCGCTGGCGGTCTCGCGACTGGACGCGCTGGCCGGCGCAGGCGACGGCTTGCGATCTGGCGCACGCTCGGCAGGTCGATCGGCCAAAGTGGCCAGGACCTCGATGAAGCCGTCGGCGAGCAGGCTAGCCAGAGTACCGGCCGGGTCGGCCAGGATCATCTGGTGCAGTTCGTCGTCGCTCTTGCGGCCATCGACCAGGATCAGCGCGCTGCGCAGGCGGGGCACCAAGCGATGGGCCCGGGTCTCGATCTCGGTGATGCCCTTGGCGGTCTTGCGGTACACGGTGCTCATGTCGCGCGCAGGATAGCGTCATGTGGTCGCCTGACCATCGGGGCTGCCACCTCTTGCACTGCAAATTCTGTGTGCTTGCGCACGTATAGTGGCGCGGCGCGCTGAACGCGGGGGACTTGAGCATGGGAAGCGAATCCACCGGCCTCGAAGGCGGCTGCACCTGCCGCAGTGTGCGCTACCGCCTGGCCAGCGCCCCGCTCTTCGTCCACTGCTGCCACTGCCGCTGGTGTCAACGCGAGACGGGTAGCGCATTTGCCCTGAACGCGATGATCGAGGCGGACCGGGTGGTGTTGCTCGCCGGCGAGGTCGAGGTGGTCGACACGCCTTCGCAGAGCGGGAAAGGGCAGAAGATCTCGCGTTGCCCGCGTTGTCGCATTGCGCTGTGGAGCAACTACGCCGGAGCAGGTGATGCCCTGCGCTTCGTTCGCGTGGGCACCCTCGACGAGCCCGATCGCTTGCCGCCCGACATCCACATCTTCACCGCGTCCAAGCAGCCCTGGGTCCTGTTGCCGCCAGACAAGCCAGCGGTTGCCGATTACTACAAGGCCAGCGAGCGCTGGCCCAAGGAGAGCCTGGAACGGCGGGCGGCCCTGATCGCGCGCGCAAGATCCCCCTGATCGACGCTTGAAGCGGGGCAGGCGCGTGCAATCCTCTCGGACCGGCGCATGCCGTCAGCCGCCGTGCTTGTCTGCCTCCGACGTAAAACTGTCGGCGTAGAACGCTTCCTCCGGCAGACCACAGGCGGCGACGAAATCGCGCTTTGCCGAATCGACCATCACTGGCGCCCCGCAGGCATACACCTCGTGCGCCGAGAGGTCTGGCAGATCGGCCATCACGGCCCGGTGCACGAAGCCGACGCGCCCCTGCCAGTCGTCGTCGGGTCGAGGCTCCGACAGCACCGGCACATAGCGCAGGTTCGGCATCGCCGCGGCGGCAGCGACCGCCCAGTCATGCTGGTACAGGTCGGTCCTGTGCCGACAGCCCCAGTACAGCACCGCGGGCCGTGTGCTGCCTTGTGCGCGCAGGTGCTCGATGATGGCCTTGATCGGTGCAAAGCCAGTCCCGGAAGCCAACAGCACAATCGGTTTGTCGCTGTCCTCGCGCAGGAAGAAGCTGCCGAACGGGCCCTCCAGGCGCAGGATGTCCTTGTCCTTCATCGCGCCGAAGACATGGTCGGTGAACTTGCCGCCGGGCATGTGGCGCAGGTGCAATTCGATCGCCGGCGGAGTGCCCAGGTGCTCGGGGGAGTTGGCCATCGAGTAGCTGCGCCGGGCGCCGTCGCGCAGGATGAATTCGACGTACTGGCCGGCCCGGTACTTGAAGGCCACGGTGGCCGGCAGCTGCAGTTTCATGACCACGACGTCGGGGGCAGCGCGAGTGAGCGCCGCGACGCGGGCCGGCATCTTCAGCGGTGGGTAGTCGCCGGCACCGGCCACGGTTCGCGCCTGGACCATGCAATCGGTTTGCGGTGTGGCACAGCAAGTCAGGATCCAGCCGGCTTCCTCTTCGGCCACTGACAGGGCCTTGCGCTGGTGGGCGCCATGGATCACCCGTCCTTCGAGCAGGCGGCTCTTGCACGAGCCGCAGGCGCCGTCGCGGCAGCCATAAGGCAGGCCGACGCCGGCACGAATCGCCGCGGGGAGGATCGCTTCGTCGCGCGCGACGTCGAATGAGAGCCCGGCGGGCTGAACGGTGACTTGGAAGGTCATGGAGGGGCTGAACAGGGCTTCTACACTGGCCGGAATTGTGCCCCCCTGCCTGCCCGCCGCCTGGACGGACCGATGTTGCCCTTGTCGCTAGCGCGCCGCCCTGTGCTGTTGATCGTCGGCTGCGGCGATATCGGCCTGCGTGTGCTTCGGCTGTTGCGCGGGCGATTTCGGGTCTTCGCGCTGACCTCATCGACCGCGCGTGTGCCGGCCTTGCGCGCCGCCGGTGCGGTCCCGCTGGTGGGAGACCTCGATGATGCCTCTTCGCTCGGCCGCTTGGCGGCACTGGCCGACGCGGTGCTGCACCTCGCCCCGCCGCCGGGCCTTGGCCACACCGATCCGCGCACGCGGCACCTGCTGCAGGCCTTGGCGCGCAGCGCCCGGCTGCAGCGCCTGGTCTACGCCAGCACCAGTGGCGTCTATGGCGACGCCGCCGGTGCGCGGATTGGCGAAACCCGCGCGGTGAACCCGGCCACCGATCGAGCGCGGCGGCGTGTCGATGCCGAAGCGCGGGTGCGCCACCATGGCCGCGCCTTCGGCGTGCGCGCCAGCGTGCTGCGGGTGCCCGGCATCTACGCGCTCGATCGTGCGGGGGGCGATCCGCGTGATCGCGTCAAGCGTGGCGCGCCGTTGTTGGTGCCCGACGACGACGTGTACACCAACCACATCCATGCCGATGACCTGGCCCGCGCCTGTGTTGCCGCGCTGATGCGTGGCGCGCCGCAGCGGATCTACCATGCCAGCGACTGCAGCGAGATGCCGATGGGCGAGCACTTCGATGCGGTGGCCGACGCGTTCGACCTGCCGCGCCCGCCGCGCCTGACGCGCGCGCAGGCGGCGCTGGTGTTGTCGCCCGCGCAGATGAGCTTTCTGGCCGAGTCGCGTCGCCTGGACAACCGCCGCCTGCGCGAAGAGTTGCGCCTGCGCCTGCGTTACCCGACGCCGGCCGCGGCCTGGGCTGCGGCGCTGCGCTAGAACGGCCTCGGGCCAGCGCCGGGCGGCTCCCAAGCGGCCCGAGCTCCCCTTGGGGGGCGACGTCCCAGGCGTCTTGGGGCAGTCATATTCCGCTGGCGCGCCGGATTGCCTGTGCACGGTCGATGCTGCGCAGCGGCACGCTCTGTCTTGCGCCGCCACGCTCGATCTCCAGCGTCACGTCGCGTTCGGGCGGTCCGCCGGACCACAGGCGCGTCCACAGCGTATCGAGCGTGCTCACCGCGGCGCCGTCGATCGCCATGATGCGGTCGCCGACTTGGAGCCCGGCGGCCTCGGCCGGGCTGTCGCCGGCGATTCGCACCACATGCAGCACGCCGGCCTGTTCGACGCAATTCACACCCAACCAGGCGCGCCGGCTGGCGCTGGACATGCCGCGCGTGCGCAGCTCGGCCAGGATCGGGCGCAGGAGGTCGGTGGGGACGAACATGTTGCCCGGCACGCGGGCGCCGCCGGCCGGGGTGTCGGCGCGCGTTTCGGCCACCAGCAGCGAGCCGATGCCGACCAGCTCACCGCGGCTGTTGAACAGGCCCGCACCGCTGTGGTCGGTGCGGGGCGGGGTGGTGAACAGGGCGTCGTCGATGCGGTATTCCCAGTAGCCGGCAAAGCTGCGCCGCGACACCAGGCGCGCCATGCTGAGCTGGCCGCTGTCGCCGCCGCTGGCCACCAGCAGCGGCTCGTCAGTTGCCACGGCACCCGATCCGCCGAGCGGCGCCGCAGCGACGCGCAGCGGCGCCAGGGGCTGCAACAGGCCGAAGCCTGTGGCGAGGTCGTAGCCGGCGACCCGGGCGGGCACGGCACGGCCCTCGTCGAGCACCAGCTGGACCTGGTCGGCCTCCAGCACGAGGTAGCCGATCGTCAAGACCAGGCCGTCGGGACCGATCACCACGCCCGAGCCCTGACGCAGCCGGCCCAAGGTGGCGTTGGAGCGGGCGTCCTCGAGCGCAAGCACCTGCACGCCGACAACCGCCTGGCTGGCCCGTTCGAGGGCGCGTGACTGGGTTTCGAGATCGGTCGGGGGTGCTGTCGCGCTTGGGGGGGTGGCCGCCAGGGCCATCGAGGCCCAGCACAGAGCGATCCACGCTGCTCGCCGAATGATCGTCGTCATCGCACACCTCCTGCGGTCGTGCCCAGGATGCGCCAAGGCAGCGCGCCGCGCAATGCCCGCGTGCGCAGTGGGGATCAGCGGCGGCGGCCGAATGGCGCTTGGCCGCGCCAGTAGCGGATCATCAGGAAGCCGCCAAGCATGCCGCCGAGGTGGGCAAAGTGCGCGATGCCGGTGCTGCCCATCACGCCGAAGATCAGTTCGAGGGCGCCGAAGATCGCGACGAAGACCTTGGCCTTCATCGGGATTGGCGGGAACAGCGGCATGATCGTGCGGTTGGGAAACAGCATGCCGAAGGCCAGTAGCAGGCCGAAGGTGGCGCCGGATGCGCCGACCGTCGGCGAGCGCGCGCCGATGAGAAAGGTCCAGAGCAACTGCACGGCCGCAGCCGACAGGGCGCTCGCAAGCAGGAACTGCAGATAGCGCTTGTTGCCCCACAGGCGTTCGATCTCGGCGCCGAACATCCACAGCGCCAGCATGTTGAAGAACAGGTGCGCCATGTCGCCGTGCAGGAAGCTGTAGGTGAACAGCTGCCAGGGCATGAAGCGTCCGCTCTGCAGGGGCCACAGCGCCAGCATGCCTTCGAAGAAAGGCGGCAGCAACAACTGCGCGCAGAACATGCCGACGCAGATCAGGATCAATGCTTTGGTGACCGGCGGCAGGGACGGCATTGGCGTTCAGTTGGTGCCCGGGGCCGGACTCGAACCGGCACGCCTTTCGGCGAGGGATTTTGAGTCCCTTGCGTCTACCGATTTCGCCACCCGGGCCAGAGAGGTTCGCCACGCGGTAGAGCGTGGGCGCGGATTATCACACGCAGGGCGCGGGCCATTTGCGCGGCTGACACAATGCGGCCATGCCTGCCTACAAGACCCTCGAAGACGTGATCGGCGCGACGCCGCTGGTCCAACTGCAACGCCTGCCCGGCACGGCCAATGCCGAGCGCGGAAACGTCATCCTGGGCAAGCTCGAAGGCAACAACCCGGCCGGCTCGGTGAAGGACCGGCCGGCCATGAGCATGATCAAGCGTGCCGAGGAGCGCGGCGACATCAAGTCGGGCGACGTGTTGATCGAGGCCACCTCGGGCAACACCGGCATCGCGCTGGCAATGGCCGCGGCGATCCGCGGCTACCGGATGGTGCTCATCATGCCGGAGGACCTGTCGGTCGAGCGGGCGCAGACGATGAAAGCCTTCGGTGCCGAGTTGGTGCTGACGCCGCGCTCGGGTGGGATGGAGTACGCGCGCGACCTCGCCCTGCAGATGCAGGCCGACGGCAAGGGCCGCGTGCTCGACCAGTTCGCCAACGCCGACAACCCGCGTATCCACTACGAGGCCACCGGGCCGGAGATCTGGGCCGACACCGAGGGCCAGGTCACGCACTTCGTCAGCGCAATGGGGACCACCGGCACCATCACCGGCGTGTCGCGCTACCTGAAGGAGCGCAAACCGACCGTGCGCATCATCGGCGCCCAGCCAAGCGAGGGCTCACGCATCCCTGGCATCCGCAAATGGCCCGAGGCCTACCTGCCGAAGATCTACGACCCGACGCATGTCGACGAGATCGTGCTCGTCAGCCAGGCCGATGCCGAAGACATGGCCCGCCGACTGGCGCGCGACGAGGGCCTGTTCGCCGGCATTTCGGCGGCGGGCGCCTGCTACGTGGCGCTGCGCTTGGCCGAGCGCCTGGAAAACGCGACGATCGTGTTCGTCGTCTGCGATCGCGGCGACCGCTATTTGTCGACCGGCGTCTTCCCCGCATGAGCGGCGAGTTTCGCTTTTGCCCGACGTGTGCAGCGCCGTTGGCGTGGATCGAACTCGAAGAAGACGGCGGCCCCAAAGCGCGCCTGCGTTGCGCAAGCTGCGGCTTCACGCACTGGAACAACCCGACGCCGGTCTTGGCGGCAGTGGTCGAGTGCACCGACCGGCAGGGCCAGGTTCTCCTGGCGCGCAACGCGGCCTGGCCGGGGCGGCGCTTTGCGCTGATCACCGGCTTCATGGAGGCCGGCGAATCGCCGGAGGCCGGCATCGCTCGAGAGGTTGCGGAGGAGACGGCGCTCCATGTCGATGCCGTAACCCTGATCGGCGTCTACGACTTCCAGCGCATGAACCAGGTCATCATTGCCTTTCATGCGGCCGCCCGCGGCGAAGTGCGCCTGTCGCCCGAGCTGGCCGAATACCGACTCTTCGCGCCGCAGGACGTGAGGTGTTGGGCGGCCGGTACCGGACATGCGCTCGCGGCGTGGCTCAGGAGCCGGGGCCACGAGCCCCAGTACATCGACGAGGCGGCGCGTGGCTAGCGCCTAGAATCGTCAGCGACTTGGAGGTATACCTGCATGGAAGCGCAACAAGAACTCGACACCCGCGGCTTGAACTGCCCGCTGCCGATCCTCAAGGCGAAGAAGGCCCTGGCCGACATGCTGAGCGGCGAGGTTCTGAAGGTGGTCGCGACCGACCCTGGCTCGGTGCGGGACTTCCAGGCCTTTTCGCGCCAGACAGGCAACGAACTGGTCGAGCAGACCAGCACCGACAAGGAATTCGTGCACTACCTGCGACGCAGGTAGTGCCGGCTCAGAGCGGCAGCGACTTCAGGTAGTCGCGAAACGCGCCCCCCAGCAACGGGTGCTCGAGTGCCAGTTCGACGTTCGCCTGCAGGAAGCCTTCCTTGCTACCGCAGTCGTAGCGTTTGCCTTCGTAGCGGTAGGCAAAGACCTTCTCCCGCCGCAACAGGCCGGCAATCCCGTCGGTCAGCTGAATCTCGCCGCCGACGCCACGTTGCTGCGTGCTGATCTCGTGAAACACCCCCGGCGTCAGGATGTAGCGTCCTGCCACGCCCAGTCTCGACGGGGCATCTGCGGGCTTCGGCTTCTCGACGATGCGCTCGACATTGACCAGCCGCTCGTTGACCGGCGTGCCGGCAACGATGCCATAGCGCTGAGTCTGTTCGGCCGGCACTTCCTGCACGGCCAGAATCGACACCCGCCACTCGTTGTATTGCTCGACCATCTGCGCCAGGATCGGCGTGGCACCGACCATCAGGTCGTCGGCCAGCAGCACGGCGAAGGGCTCGTTGCCGACCAGACGCTGGCCACAGAGCACGGCATGACCCAGTCCCAAGGCCTGGGCCTGGCGGACGTAGATGCACTCCATGTCGTCAGGCTTCACGCTGCGCACAACGTGAAGTAATTCCTCCTTACCCGCCTGTTCAAGGGCTACTTCGAGCTCGAACGTCATGTCAAAGTGGTCCTCAATGGGTCGCTTGTGGCGGCCCGTGACGAAGATCATTTCTCTGACGCCGGCGGCGTAAGCCTCCTCGACCGCATACTGAATCAGCGGTTTGTCGACCACCGGCAGCATCTCCTTCGGCTGGGCCTTCGTGGCCGGCAGGAATCGGGTTCCGAGACCTGCCACGGGAAAGATCGCCTTTTTGATGTGCATTTACTTACAATTAACGCAGGGAGACGGGCAGATTCTGGCACGCGGCAACGCGCTGACCGACTTGAAAACTGCCTGAAAGGTGCATGGACGTACTGATCGTTGAGCCGCTCGAGCCGGAGGTCATGCAATGGCTTGGCGAACGCCATGTCGTGCGCTATGCCCCTGAGCTGGCCCGCGATCCACGGGCGCTGCGTCAGGCCCTCTTCAATATCCGCGCGTTGATCATTCCGCCTTCGGTTGCGCTCGACGCCCAGGTGTTGCACTACGCGCCGGTCCTGCGTGCCGTCGGCCGCCTGAGTTCAGGGGCCGAGAACATCGATCTCGACGCCTGCGGCCGGGCGGGTGTCGAGGTCGTGCGCAGCACGACGGCCAGTGCGGTGGCCGAGGCCGAATTCATGATCGGCGCGCTGCTGGCCATGCTGCGGCGCGTGCCGGTCGTCAATGCGGAAGGCCTGCTCGTCGGCCGCGAACTCGGCGGCTCGACGATCGGCCTGGTCGGCATGGTGCCGGCCGCGCGCTCGCTGGCCCAGTTGCTCTCGGCCTTCGGCTCGCGGGTCATCGGCTACGACCCGTCGGTTCACGCCTCGGACAACGTCTGGGGCCGCTGGCGCGTCGAGCCGCTGCCGCTGCGCGACGTGATGGAGCAAAGCGACGGCGTCTGCGTCCAGCTGGCCTTTTTCACACGCTACCAGGGGCTGATCGGCGAGCGCTTCCTGCCCTTCTGCAAACCCAACCAGGTGCTGATCAGCATCGCCCACTCGAGCATGTTCGACGAAGCGGCGCTGGCCGAGGTGCTCGCCACCGGCCGCATGGCGGCGGCCTGGTTCGACAGCATGGAGCCGGGTGCGCTGGACCCCGGTCGCCCCTTGCACGACATCGACACGCTGCAGATCACGCCCCGCGTGGCCGGCACCACCCGCGAGTCGCGCATTCGCAGCGCTTGGGCTGTGGCGCGGCGCATCGACGAGCTGTTGACCGCCAACACTGGGCCGCGCGGTGAATTCAAGGCGACGGCGCCAGACGCGTCGCTTGATCTTCCAGCCGACGAAGCGTCTGGCTGAATTCGGCCAGGCGCTGCCGTTCCTGCTCCACAACCGCCGCGGGCGCGCGCGCGACGAAGCCCGCATTGCCCAGCTTGGCTTCGGCCTTGAGCACCTCGCCCTGCAGGCGCGCTATTTCCTTGCCCAGGCGGGCCTGCTCGGCCGCGACATCGATCTGGAC
>DATDES010000242.1:0-10638 GCA_036522975.1 Burkholderiaceae bacterium
CCGCGAGCGCACCGGCCGCCGCGCCGAACGCCATCGCCACGCCGAACATCAACGCAAGCAGGGCGCCGACCGCTGCGCCGCCTGAGGTTCCGAGCACATAGGGGTCGGCCAGGGGATTGCGCAACAGCGCCTGCATCGCCAAGCCCGACAGCGCGAGCAGTGCGCCGACGCCTGCCGCCGCGGCCACCCGCGGCGCGCGCAAGGTGCGTATCAGCTCGACGTCCAGCCCGGCGCTGCCGAGCAGCAGCGACAGCGTGAGCACCCCCAGGGTCGCTGCCACGAGCGCAGGGGCAAGCCAGGACGGGCGGTTCGAGCCGGGCATGGCAGCCTTCAGCGAAGGGTCGCCTGCAGCGTGAACAGCAGGGTGCGCGGCGCGGCGGTGTAGCCCAGCACCTCGCTCGACTCGGCGTCGAACACGTTGTCCAGCTTGGCCGCGACGCGCCAGACGGGCGTGAGCTGACGCTGCACGGCCACGTCCAGGGTCGTGCGCGCCGGGTTGGTCGCATCGGCAAAGGTCACAGGGTCGGTGTCCAGCCGCTTGCCGGTGTAGCGCAGCGCCGCAAATGTCTGCCAGCCCGCCAGCAGGCTGCTGTAGTTGATCGCCACCGACTGGCGCGCGCGCCGCTTCAGGGCCTGGCCGGTGTCGGTGTCCTGCGGATCCTGGAAGGTCGCCTCTGCACCAAGGCGGCCTGGGCCGAGCGGCAGCTGCGCCATTAGCTCGATGCCGCTGTTCTTCGCGTTGGCGATGTTCACCGTCTCAAAAGTCACCGGATCGAAACTCAGGCGGTCGTGTTGACGCTGTGCGAAGAGCGCGGCGCGCGCCAGGGCCCCTCCGGCACCTGACCATTGCAGCGCAAGCTCGCCTTGGCGCGAACGCTCTGCGCGCAACTCGGTGGCCGGGTTGGCATACAGCTCGTCGAGGAAGGAAGGCGCCGAGAACGCAGTCGACCACTGCGCACTCGCTTTCCAGCCCGGCATCATGGTGTAGGCCAAGGCGAGCATGCCTGTCGTCTCGCTGCCATACGCACTGCTGCGGTCGCTGCGCAGGTTGGCCTGCAGTTGCAGCGGCGCTGCCTCGCTGCCCGCTGCACCGCCGAAGGCCCCCAGCCAGCCCAGGCGCAGGGCGTCGGTGTTGCGCGTGCGCTCGGGCGTGGTGGTGTCGCTGAAGCGTTCACGTTTGCCCTCGGCGCCGAGTTGCCACTGCTGCGTCGGCGCCGCCTGCCACACGAACTGTGCCCCGGCGATGCGAACGCGGTTGTCGCCGTTCGGCGCAAAGCCGGTCGGGTCGTCGAAGCGCTCGCGGGTCTGGCCGAGCTCGACCGTCATCGCCACCTCGGCACCGAGTTCGTGGCGGCTGATCAGACCGGCGACGCCGGTGCGGGTGGTCAGGACGTCGTCCAGCCCCGGGCTGAAGCCGTCGTACTCGCTGCGCGTGCGGCTGGCCATGAAGTTGAACGACGTGCGTTGTCCTGGCGCCCAGTTCTGTTCGAGTTGGGCGCTGGCGCCGTTTTGCCGGGCCGCATCGAGGTCGGGATTCGCGCCCGGATCGACTGCGGCGTCGCGCGCCGAGTAGCCGTCGGTCTTGCGCGTCGACAGCGAAGCGCTGAGACGCGTCGTGCTGTCTCCGCTACCGAATCGCGTGCCCGCTGACACCGCACCCGCTGCGGTGCCTTGCGTGCCGAGGGATACGCTGGCCTGCGGCGCCTGCGCGCGACGGGTGATGATCTGCACCACGCCGCCGATGGCCTGCGCGCCATACAGGCTCGACAGATTGCCGCGCACGATTTCGACGCGCTCGATCTGTTCGATAGGCAGGTTCTGCCACGATGCCGTGCCGAAGTCGGCACGCATCAGCGGCACGCCGTCGACCAGGACCAGGGTCTGGCGGCTGTCGGCACCGCGCAGGAACAGGCTGGTCTGGGATCCGAGCGGGCCGGCCTGGGCGACATCGATGCTAGTCAGCGCGCGCAGCAGCCCAGGCAGATCGACCGGTTGCAGCGCCTCGATCTCGGCCCGGCCGATGACGCGCGTGCTCGGCAGCGCGTCGGCCAGCGACTGCTCGGTGCGCGCGGCGGTGATGACGATCGTGGTGCTGGGCTCGGGTGCCGACTGGGCCACGGAGAAGGAACTCGCGCAGGCGAGCGAAAACGCCAGGAGGGCACGCGGCCCGATCGATTGGCAGGACATGATGGAAGGGATGACCCGGTTCAACGTGCTCGCCAGCTTCCCCGCAGGCATGCACCTCATGACGCGCCACTCGATGCAGCGCGCCGCCCTGTTGGCCGGTATCCGGGCTGGCGCAGCCACCCGTGCGGGCCTTCCCAGGGCGATTGATCTCGCTCCAGTGGCCTGTGTGCACGAGCAGGACACCGGCGGCAAGACCACCAGCGCCCGTGCGCTTACCGTTGCGGGGGCAGCTCGGGTTCGCGAGAGCCGCGCAGCGGCCAAGCGTTCCGATTCCCGTTTAACCCGCACCCATGAATTTGTGGCGCAGGCACCAACAGCGTTGATGCTAACAGGCGCTGCCGGGTCAGCGGCCGCCGCATAATTCCGCACCCCTTCCACGCCTTTGCCCATGGCCACGCTGCAAGACCTAGCCGAGCGCCTCGACCGCCTGCTGTTGCGGCACCACGAACTGGAACGGACCAACACGCTGCTGCGAGCCCAACTGGGCGCCGTCGGCAATGAACGCGACAGCCTGAAGTCGCGCCTGACGGCCGCTCGCTCGCGCATCGACGCCCTCCTCGAGCGCCTGCCTGCCAATGGCGGAGGTAGCGTGTGAAGCAGATGGAAGTCACGATCCTGGGCCAGAGTTACCTCTTGGCCTGCCCCGAGGGGGGTGAAGCCTTGCTGCTGGCGGCAGTCGCCAGTGTCGACCATGAAATGAGCGCGATCCGCGATGCCGGCAAGGTCAAGGCGCGTGAACGCATCGCCGTGCTGGCGGCGCTGAACCTGGCCTACCAATTGGCCGAGCGGCCCGGCGCGAGCGCTGCGCAAGCCGGAATCGCGCCGTCGGGTAACAGCGTGCAGATCGACACGTTACTGGCCCGCATCGATGCCGCATTGGCTGGCGACGGGCAGCTGTTGTAGCCGTAGAATGTTCTCGTCTGCCGCGTCCGCGCGGGTTTTATATTTCCTGGAACCGATGCTCTCTGAGCAAGGGCTTGGAACATCGCAAGGCTGGTGTGAGCGTCTCGCGTCAGATGAACCCGAAGCCCTGCTGACCTCGCCCACCTGAACTTCCCCTGGTTCAGGAGTGCGACTCGCGAGGGCGCGGCAGACACCTATCCCCACTATCTCGTCGACGCACATTGGCTCACTCTTATTGGCTGATGAAGAGCGAGCCCAGCGAGTGCTCGATCGACGACCTGGTGCGGCTCGGGCGAGTACCCTGGTTCGGCGTGCGCAACTATCAGGCACGCAACTTCATGCGCGACGCGATGCGCGTCGGTGAAGGGGTGCTGTTCTATCACTCCTCGTGTCCCGAGCCGGGTATCGCCGGCCTGGCCGAGGTGGCGTCGACCGCCTACCCCGACGCGACGCAGTTCGATCCAACGAGCCCCTACCACGACCCGAAGTCAGCGCTCGAGGAGCCTCGCTGGATGCTCGTGGACGTGAAGCTCGTGCGCAAGACCCGCCTGCTGTCCCTGGCCGAGATGCGCGAACAACCCTCGCTCGCCTCGATGCGAGTGTTGCAGCGCGGCAACCGCCTGTCGATCACACCCGTGACAGCGCCCGAGTGGCGCGCCGCGCAGGCACTGCTGGCGGCTGGATGACGCTGTTCGGCGTCGAGGCGCTGCTGCTCCTCGAGCTCGGCGCGCTCGGCATCGGCACCGGATTCCTGGCTGGTTTGCTGGGTATCGGGGGCGGGATGGTGATGGTGCCGTTCCTGACCTCGATCCTGACCCAGCGCGGTGTGCCGGGCGATCTGGCGGTCAAGATGGCCATTGCAACCGCGATGTCCACCATCCTGTTCACCTCACTCGCGACGATGCGCGCACACCAGCGCCGGGGCGCGATCCGCTGGGACATCGTGCGCGGCATGGCGCCGGGCATCGTCATCGGCGGTCTGGCCGCAGGCGCCGGCGTCTTTGCCCTCGTCAAGGGTCAGGCCCTGGCCCTCTTCTTCGCCGTGTTCGTCGCCTACTCGGCGACCCAGATGTTGCGTGCTGTGGCACCCAAGCCCAGCCGCCAGTTGCCCGGACGGGTCGGCCAGGCGGCAGTGGGCAGTGCAATCGGCTTCTTGGCGGGCCTCGTCGGTGCCGGTGGTGCCTTCCTTGCCGTGCCCTTCATGACCCGCTGCAACGTCTCGATCCATCATGCGATCGCCACCGGTGCCGCGATCGGCTTTCCGATTGCGCTGGCCAACACCGCCGGTGTCGTCATCGGCGGCTGGTCGCAACCGGCGGCCCTGCCCGGCGCGCTGGGTTTCCTTTATCTGCCAGCCCTGGGCGTCATTGCGCTGGCCAGCGCGCTGATCGCTCCGCTGGGTGCGCGTTGGGCGCACGCACTCGACGTTCGGCACTTGCGCCGGATCTTCGCGCTGATGCTCTACTTGCTGGCCATCGACATGCTGTGGCGCGGCCTGCAGTGACGATCCGCACCTAGGACGGGTCGAAGCGGATGCTCGCCAGCGTGACGTGATTGCCGCCGCGCTGGCGCGCATCGGCCAGCGCCAGATCGCAGGCGGCGCGCAACTCTTCCTGGCCATTCGCGGTGTGCGGAAAGCTGGCCACTCCCATCGAGGCCGTGAATCCGATGTCGCGCCCTTCGTGCGCCACGATCTGGGTCGCGCACTGACGACGCAGGCCCTCCATGCGCGAGTGCGCGGTGGCCAGGCCAACGCCCGACAGCAGCACCGCGAAGCGGGCCTCATCGAAGCGGCAGGAAGCGTCCATCGCCCGGGTGTTGCCGCGCAGCAGGCGCCCGAGGGCCTCGTACACGCGCGTGCGTGCCGCCCCGCCAAGGGCGACCACATCGGCCGGCAAGGGATCGATCTCGATCGACACCAGCGCGAACTCGCGGTGCTCGCGGGTCGACAGGTCCACTTCCCGGCGCAACTGGTCCTCGAAATGCGCTCGGTTGTAGAGGCCGGTTTCGCTGTCGCGCAGCGTGTGGTCCTGCATCTCGCGACGCAGCTGCTCGTTGTCTCGCCGCTGCTGTTCGAGTTGCTCGATTGCCGCCGCGCGCTGGGCTTCGGTGCGTCGCAGGGGCAGGAGGTCGCGCCAGACCGCGGCCAGGAGAACGCGTCCGTCACCGCTGTCCAGGCGCTGGCGCAGCACGCTGAATTCGCGTCGCACGCCGCGTTGTTCGAACTTGTGCTCGCTGGTCAACGGCTCCGCCTGCGCCAACGCCGCCTGTTCGGCCGTGCACAACAGCGTGGCCACCGCCGGTTCGAAGAGCGCGCTGTCGTCGTGACCGATGACATCGCCCAGTTCGCAACCAAGCCAAGCGAGCAGGCGGGCGTCGGCATGGATGTAGATCCCGCTGGCGGCGTCCTTGACGGCGAGGCCGTCGCCGTCCCTGCGCAACAGGGCCGGCACCAGCGCCCCCAGGGGGTCGACCGCTGGGCGCGGGTTGGTTTTGGTGCCCTGGGGGCCGTCCAGCACAGAAGTGTCGGGCATCATCATGAGCCGTTGGGTCAGGGCGTAATGGTGTGGCGCAAAGGAGGGGCGCGCAAGGCAGGGGCCCGTGTTTCTCCCCCCTCGAAACGACCTGCCACCTCCCTATGTTGAATAGGGCACATGTTAGCCAGTGGGAGGCCCTCGACGAGGCGGCATTTGCAAGCAGGTGCGGGGCGCATAAACCTGGCTATAATCGCGCTCTTTGCTGGAAAACCCGCGCGCTCGATTCGCGGGCTCAATGCTGAAACCGCTGCCTGAGCGTCCCGTCGGACTCCGAGCGCACATCCCGAGGATCACCTGTTTCATGACCACGATTCGCGTCAAAGAGAACGAGCCGTTCGACGTCGCCCTGCGCCGCTTCAAGCGCACCATCGAAAAGCTCGGCCTGCTGACCGACCTGCGCGCGCGCGAGTTCTACGAAAAGCCGACCGCCGAACGCAAGCGCAAGAAGGCCGCCGCCGTGAAGCGCCACTTCAAGCGCGTGCGCTCGATGCAGCTGCCCAAGAAGCTGTACTGAGCGGGCTCGTTCCCGGTCGCCTTCTCCAGAGCCCGCGCGGGTTGCCGCTGCGGGCTTTCTTCATTGCCCGGAGCTCCTTGCCATGAACCTCAAAGACCGCATCACCGACGACATGAAAGCCGCCATGCGGGCCAAGGACAGTCAGCGCCTGCTGGCCATCCGCATGCTGCTGGCGGCGGTCAAGCAACGGGAAGTCGACGAGCGCATCGTGCTCGACGATGCCCAGGTGGTCGGCATCGTCGACAAGCTGATCAAGCAGCGCAAGGATTCGATCACCGCCTTCGAGCAGGCCCAGCGGACCGACCTGGTCGACAAGGAGAGCGCCGAGTTGCGCGTGCTCGAGGCTTACCTGCCGCAGCGCCTGTCAGCCGACGAGGTCAGCGCCGCAGTCGCGCGCATCGTCGCCGCGCTCGGCGCGAGCGGCCCGGGCGACATGGGCAAGGTGATGGGCGCGGTGAAGGCCGAGCTGGCTGGCAAGGCCGACATGGCGGCGGTGTCGGCGGCGGTGAAAGCCGCGCTGGCGCAGTAAGCTGCCCCATGAGCACCTCCCTGCCCCTGCGCGCCGTCGCACCTGATGTCTGCGTCGCGCCTCAACTGACACCGGCGGCGATGGCCGAGGCGGCTCGCGCCGGTTTTCGCAGCGTTGTCAACAACCGACCCGACTTCGAGCACGGGCCCGACCAGCCGACGAGTGCACAGATCGAAGCGGCGGCACGCGCTGCCGGCCTCGAGTACCGCTTCTTGCCAGTGGCGGGTAGCTTCCAGACGCCAGAGCAGATCGCCGCCTTCGCTTTGCTGCTCGAAGAGCTGCCGCGCCCGATTCTCGCGTTCTGTCGCAGCGGCAACCGCTCGGCCAACCTGTACATGCAGGCGACGCAGCGCTAGGCCCGGCAACGCGGCCAGCATCGCCCGCTTCAGGACTTTCCCGCAGCGGATGCCGCGCGCCGGCCTGGCGTGCGCATTCGCCATTACATTGCGCAGCAGCCGTGGCGGCGAGCCAGGCCCTCGGAGTGTCGAATGAACGGATTGCTTTCCCTGTCGCGCGGCATCGACCTCGTCAACGACCGATTCGCGATCCTGGCCAAGTGGGCCGTCTTCGCGTCCTGCCTCATCAGCGCCGCCAATGCGGTCGTTCGCTACCTCGCCAACTACAGTTCGAACGCTTTCCTGGAGATCCAGTGGTACCTCTTCGCTGCCTGCGTGATGCTCGGGGCGTCTCAGGTGCTGCGGGTCAATGAGCACGTGCGCGTCGACGTCATCTACGGCCGCTACTCGGGCCGTACCCAGGCTCTGATCGACCTCGCCGGCCTGGTCTTGTTCATGCTGCCCTCGATGCTGGTGATGATCTATTACGCCTGGCCGCTGTTCGTGAAGATGTACGTCAGCGGCGAAATGTCGAGCAACGCCGGCGGCCTGATCCGATGGCCGGCGATGTTGATGCTGCCGTTGGGATTCGGCCTGCTGTTCGCCCAAGGAGTTTCGGAGGCCATCAAGCGCGTGGCCTGGCTGCAGCACAAGTACGAAGCCGATTTCCATTACGAGAGGCCGCTGCAATGACCATGGACACCTTCGCCCCGCTGATGTTCGCGGGGCTTGTCTTCGTCCTGCTGATTGGCTTTCCCGTCTCCTTCTCGCTGACCGCGCTCGGTCTGGGCTGCGGCTTCTTCGCCGTCTGGATGGGCTGGTTCCCGATCAGTTTCATGAGCGCATTGCCGCTCAACGTGTTCGGCATCCTGTCCAACGACCTGCTGCTCGCGATTCCGTTCTTCACGCTGATGGGCACGATCCTCGAGCGCTGCGGTCTGGCCGAGGACATGCTCGACTCGATGGGACAGCTGTTCGGTCCGGTCCGCGGCGGCCTGGGCTACTCGGTCATCATCGTCGGCTTCATTCTGGGCGCCATCACCGGCACCGTCGCCGGCCAGGTGATCGCGATGGCCATGATCTCGCTGCCGGTCATGATGCGCTGGGGCTACAACATGCGCTACGCCACCGGCGTGCTGGCGGCGTCAGGCACGATCACGCAGCTGGTGCCGCCCTCGCTGGTGCTGATCGTGCTCGCCGACCAACTGGGCAAACCGGTGGGCGACATGTACAAGGGCGCGTGGGGCCCGTCCTTGCTGCAGATCGCGCTGTTCGCGCTCTACACCTTCATGTTGTCGCGCATCAAGCCGGCGCACGTGCCGGGCGTGCCGAAGGCGGGCCGGACCCTCGAAGGCTGGGCCCTGTGGTCAAAGTGTCTGCGCGGCATCATCCCTTCGGCGCTGCTCATCTTCACCGTGTTGGGCAGCATGGGCGGCCTGCCGGGAATGAAGTCTGCAATCGCGACACCGACAGAGGCCGGCGCAATGGGTGCGGTGGGCGCATTCATCCTGGCAGCGATGCACAAGCGGCTGAGTTTGGCGCTGCTCAAGCAGGCGCTGTTGAATACGATGCGCATCACCGCGATGGTGGTTTTCATCCTGATCGGTTCACGCGTGTTCTCGCTGGTCTTTCAGGGCGTCGACGGCGGCATCTGGATCGAGCACATGCTGGCAGGCCTGCCGGGCGGACAACTCGGCTTCCTGATCGCCGTCAACATCTTCATCTTCTTCCTCGCCTTTTTCCTCGACTTCTTCGAGATCGCCTTCATCATCATCCCGTTTTTGGCTCCGGTGGCCGCGAAGCTGGGGATCGACCTGATCTGGTTCGGTGTGATGATCTGCGTCAACATGCAGACCAGTTTCATGCATCCGCCGTTCGGCTTCGCGCTGTTCTACCTGCGCGGCATTGCAGACACCCTATTCAAGAACAAGTCGCTGCCGCGCAGGGTCGAGTCGCGCGACATTTACATCGGCGCGATCCCCTTCATCGTGATCCAACTCATCTTGGTCGCGATCGTCATCTTCTTCCCGCAGACCGTGACGGTGTTCCTCGACAAGGAAAAGACACTCGACCTGGACAAGGCGAGCGAGATGATCCAGCAGATGGGTGGGGGTCGAAGCCAAGCTCCCGACCCGGGCGCCGACGTTGCGAAGGATCTCATCCCCGGCGCCAGCGCGCCGTCCCCGGCGCCGGCGGACGAGGACCCGATGGAAGGCGTCCGGCGCGCCCTCGAACAGGATAAGGCCAAGAAGTAGGCGCTACCGAACGCTTCGCATTCCAAATGCCAGAGGGGCTGTGGAATCGCCGCAGCCCCTCTTTTCGCTTCGAGTCCGGCGCTCAGTGCGCCAGACAAATGCCTACTACAACTTGGCGCTTTGCATGAAGTCGTCGAAACCGGCTTCGGTGAAGCGGAACCACAGGTTCGCGTCGCGGCGGAAAGCCGAATAGTCTGCGTAGACCTTCTTCCACGCCGGATTGCTGCCCGACAATTCGTCGTACAGGGCCATCGACTCCTTGAACGCCGCTTCCATCATGTCCTTCGGGAAGCGGATCAGCTTGGTGCCGCCGGCCACGAGTTGCTTCAGCGCAGCCGCATTTCTGGCGTCGTACTTGGCCTGCATGTCGGTGTGCGCATAGGCCGCGGCAGACTCGACGATCGCCTTGTACTCTGACGACAGCGCCTCATAGGCCTTGATGTTGACGTGTAGGTCGAGTTGCGGACCGCCCTCCCAATACCCGGGATAGGCGTAGTACTGGGCCACCTTCTGGAAGCCGAGCTTCTGGTCGTCATAGGGACCGACCCACTCGGCCGCATCGATCGTGCCCTTCTCCAGCGCGGCATAAATCTCGCCGCCGGGAATGTTGGCCGCGACGCCGCCCAGTCGCTCGAAGACCTTCCCGCTGAAGCCGCCGGTGCGGAACTTCACGCCCTTGATGTCGGCCAGAGACTTGATCTCCTTGCGCCACCAGCCGCCCATCTGGGCGCCGGTGTTGCCCATCGGGAAGCTGAGGATGTTGTACTGCTGGTAGAACTCGCGCATCAGCTTGAGGCCGTTGCCTTCGTACATCCAGGCCGTCATCTGCCGGCTGTTGAGGCCGAAGGGGATCGCGCAGCCGATGGCGAAGGTCGGATCCTTGCCGAAGTAGTAATACGGCGCGGTGTTGGCGCACTCGACGGTGCCCTGCTGGATGGCGTCGACGGTGCCGAAGGCCGGCACGATTTCGCCCGCTGCGTGGGTCGAGATCACGAACTTCCCGCCGGTCATGTCGCTGACCTTCTTCGCGAAAACGTCGTTGACGCCGAACAAGGTGTCGAGCGACTTCGGGAAGCTCGAGGTCAGGCGCCAGCGCACCGCGGCCTGGGCATGTACTGCGGGCGCGACCCCGGAGGCCAGCACGCCCGCCAGACCCGCACCACCAACGAATAGACGACGTTCCATGAACACACTCCTGTGGAAGACTGGAAGATTACGGACCGAATTTTAGGCAGCACCGCCTGCCAACCGGCCCGGGTTTTCCCATGTCAACCGGAACGCAAGCTAGGCGCCGGCAACCTTCATCCGCTCGATCAGCATCGAGCCCAGGCTCTTGCTGCCGTACGTGTAGGTGTCGGCACCGAGCGCGACGATGTCG
>DATDES010000243.1:0-3084 GCA_036522975.1 Burkholderiaceae bacterium
GATGGTCCCGATCGGTCGTGGCCAGCGCGAGCTCATCATCGGCGACCGCCAGACCGGCAAGACCGCGGTGGCGGTCGACGCGATCATCAACCAGAAGGGTCAGAACATGACCTGCGTCTACGTTGCGATCGGCCAGAAGGCTTCGTCGATCAAGAACGTGGTGCGCGCGCTCGAGCAGGCCGGTGCGATGGACTACACCATCGTCGTCGCGGCCTCGGCGTCGGAATCGGCGGCCATGCAGTACGTGTCGGCCTACTCCGGCTGCACGATGGGCGAGTACTTCCGCGACCGCGGGCAAGACGCGCTGATCATCTACGACGACCTGTCCAAGCAGGCCGTGGCCTACCGCCAGGTGTCGCTGCTGCTGCGCCGCCCGCCGGGCCGCGAAGCCTACCCCGGCGATGTGTTCTATCTGCACAGCCGTCTGCTCGAACGCGCCGCGCGTGTGAACGCCGACTACGTCGAGAAGTTCACCGGCGGTGAGGTCAAGGGCAAGACCGGCTCGCTGACCGCACTGCCGATCATCGAGACCCAGGCCGGCGACGTGTCCGCATTCGTGCCGACCAACGTGATCTCGATCACCGACGGCCAGATCTTCCTGGAAACCAACCTGTTCAACGCCGGCATCCGCCCCGCCATCAACGCCGGCATCTCGGTCTCGCGCGTCGGTGGTGCTGCGCAGACCAAGCTGATCAAGAGCCTGTCGGGCGGCATTCGAACCGACCTGGCGCAGTACCGTGAACTGGCCGCGTTCGCGCAGTTCGCGAGCGACCTCGACGCCGCCACACGCAAGCAGCTCGACCGCGGCGCCCGCGTGACCGAGCTGCTGAAGCAGCCGCAGTACTCGCCGTTGCCGATCAGCCTGATGGCCGCCACGCTGTTCGCCGTCAACAAGGGCTTCCTCGACGACGTCGACATCAAGAGGGTCCTGCCCTTCGAGCACGGCCTGCACCAGCACCTGAAGTCGAGCCACGCGGCGCTGCTGGCGAAGCTGGAGAACGACAGGGCGATGGACAAGGGTGCGGAAGAAGAACTCACGGCCGCCGTCACGGCGTTCAAGCAGTCCTTCGCCTGACCGGGAGCCAGGACCATGGCCGTCGGCAAGGAAATTCGCGGCAAGATCAAGTCGGTCGAGAACACCCGCAAGATCACGAAGGCCATGGAAATGGTCTCTGCCAGCAAGATGCGCAAGGCGCAGGAGCGCATGCGTGCGGCCCGGCCTTACGCCGACAAGATCCGCAACATCATCGCCCGCTTGGCGCAGGCGAACCCCGAATACAAGTCGCCTTACATGCGCACCGAGGGTGAGAAGGGACAGCTGAGCAAGGCAGTCGGCTTCATCGTCGTCAGCACCGACAAGGGCTTGTGCGGCGGACTGAACACCAACGTGCTGCGCGCCGTGACGCAGAAGATGAAGGAAGTGCAGGCTGCCGGCGGCACGTCCCAAGTGGTCGCCATCGGCAACCGCGGCCTCGGCTTCATGAACCGTATCGGCGCCCAGGTCGTCAGCCATGTCGTGCAACTGGGCGACGCGCCGCAGCTCGACCGGCTGGTCGGCCCGGTGAAGGTCATGCTCGACGCCTTCGTCGAAGGCAAGCTCGACGCGGTGTACATCTGCTACACACGTTTCATCAACACGATGAGGCAGGAGCCCGTGATCGAGCAGTTGCTGCCCCTGTCGTCCGCGCGGCTGGCGCAGAGCGAAGCCGAGAAGACGCAGTACGGCTGGGACTACATCTACGAGCCCGACGCGCCCAGCGTCATCGACGAGCTGCTCAAGCGCTACGGCGAAGCCCTGGTCTACCAGGCGGTGGCCGAGAACATGGCGTCGGAGCAGTCTGCCCGCATGGTGGCGATGAAGGCTGCGACCGACAACGCCGGCACGCTGATCGGCGAGCTCAAGCTCATCTACAACAAGACTCGGCAGGCGGCGATCACGAAAGAACTGTCCGAGATCGTCAGCGGTGCCGCCGCCATCGGCGGCTGAGACCGCGCCGCGCAGCCCCCTACAGCAACGAATCTGGTTTGAAGGATCTGAAAATGTCGAACACTCAAGCACAAGGCAAGATCGTCCAGTGCATCGGCGCCGTGGTGGACGTCGAATTCCCGCGCGACAAGATGCCGCGTGTGTATGACGCGCTCAAGCTCGAGGGCACCGCACTGACACTCGAAGTCCAGCAGCAGCTGGGTGACGGCGTGGTGCGCACGATCGCGCTCGGCTCGTCCGACGGCATCCGCCGCGGATTGATGGTGAGCAACACCGGCGCCGCCATCACGGTGCCGGTGGGCAAGGGCACGCTGGGCCGCATCATGGACGTGCTGGGCAACCCGATCGACGAACGCGGCCCGGTCGACCAGACGCTGACCGCGCCGATCCACCGCAAGGCCCCTGCCTACGACGAGCTGAGCCCGTCGCAGGAACTGCTCGAGACCGGCATCAAGGTCATCGACCTGATCTGCCCCTTCGCCAAGGGCGGCAAGGTCGGCCTGTTCGGCGGCGCCGGCGTCGGCAAGACCGTGAACATGATGGAGCTCATCAACAACATTGCCAAGGCGCACAGCGGGCTGTCCGTGTTTGCCGGCGTCGGCGAGCGCACCCGCGAGGGCAACGACTTCTATCATGAGATGGCCGAGTCGGGCGTCGTGAACCTCGAGAACCTGGGAGAGAGCAAGGTCGCGATGGTCTATGGCCAGATGAACGAGCCGCCGGGCAACCGCCTGCGCGTCGCGCTGACCGGCCTGACGATCGCGGAGTCGTTCCGCGACGAAGGCGGCGACATCCTGTTCTTCGTCGACAACATCTACCGCTACACCCTGGCCGGCACCGAGGTGTCGGCGCTGTTGGGCCGGATGCCTTCAGCCGTGGGCTACCAGCCGACGCTGGCCGAGGAGATGGGCCGCCTGCAGGAGCGCATCACCTCGACCAAGGTCGGCTCGATCACGTCGATCCAGGCCGTCTACGTGCCTGCAGACGACCTGACCGACCCGTCGCCCGCCACCACCTTCGCCCACCTGGACGCGACCTTGGTCCTGTCGCGCGACATCGCGTCGCTGGGCATCTACCCGGCGGTCGACCCGCTCGAC